>CAYJQA010000059.1:4755-9124 GCA_964372065.1 uncultured Litorilinea sp. | reverse complement strand
GGCCAGGGCAGGAATCCGGAGCGAATGGTTGTTTGTGTGGGGCACGATCGCGTTCGTCCTGGCGCTGACGGCGCTGCCCTACTGGTATGGCTACGCTTCCACGCCGCCGGACAAGGTGTTTATGGGCATCATGCTCGACGTGCCCGACCACCTGCAGTATTTCTCGTGGATGCGCGAACTGACGCACGCCCACCTGGCGGCGAACAAACTGACCCCGGAGCCGAATGCGCCGGTGTTCTTTAACTTGCTCTGGTGGGGACTGGGCCGTTTCGGGTCGCTGGTGGGTTGGGACTACGCTCAGAGCTACCAGTTTCTGCGCGTCACAGCCACGGTCTTGTTTCTGCTCTTGGTCTATCGGATGTGCCGTCTGTTGCTGCCCAATCGGTTGATGCGACGGACGGCGTTCTTGGTGGTGGTCTTTGGCTCCGGCTTCGGCTGGGTGCTCGTCCTGCTGAAGTACACGGTGATGCAGGGCGTGCTGCTCTATCCGCTGGACGTCTTTGTGGCCGAAGGCAACACGTTTCTGAGCATTCTCGGCTATCCCCATTTCATCGCCGCGGCCCTCTACATCTTTATATTTGACCTGGTGTTGCGCGGTCAGGCGCGGGGCGATTTGCGCTATGCAGTGGGCGCGGGGCTGTTCGCCTTGTTTCTCGGCTGGCAGCACGCCTATGACTTGATCATCGTCTATGCCGTCCTGTTCGCCTATGCGCTGCTGCTGACGCTGCGTGACCGGCGGTTGCCCTGGTACTTGGTTTGGAGTGGCTTGATCGTCGGCGGCATTTCGTGCTGGCCCGCGCTGTACTCGGTGCTGCTCACTTCGTTCGACCCGATCTGGCGCGCGGTGTTGGCCCAGTTTGCCAATGCGGGTGTCTATACGCCCAACCTGCTGCATCTGCCGATCTTGTTGGGACCCGCGTTCCTGCTGGCCCTGCTGACTGCGTTCCTGGATCGGCCCTGGCGTCTGCGTGGGATGGACGACAAGACGCTCTTTGTGCGGGGGTGGTTCTGGATCACGTTCGTCTTGATCTACCTGCCGGTGGATTACCAGATTCACATGCTGAACGGCTGGCAAGTACCCATCGCGATCCTGGCGACGCGGGGCCTGTTCGAGTACGTGGCGCCCTTTGTGGAGCGGAGGAGCCGGCGTCGCGGTCTAGCTTGGCCGGTGCAGCGATGGCTGGTTGCGGCGCTGATTCTTGCCATCCTGCCGACGAACGTCTATCTGTGGACCTGGCGCTTCGTGGATTTGGGTCGCCACGACTCCCCCTATTACTTGCAGCGCGACGAAGTAGCCGCGCTGGCTTGGCTGGAGAAGAACGTGCAGCCGGACGATGTCGTCCTGAGCTCGCTGACGTTGGGCGAATATGTGCCCGCCATGACCGGGGCGCACGCTTTCCTCGCCCATTGGGCGCAGACGGTGGATTTCTACACCAAGGCCGACATGGTCGAGCGACTCTTCTCCGGTGCGATGCCGCCGGACGAGCAGGCGCAAGTGCTGGACCGATTCGGCGTTGACTACATCCTGGTTGGAGCCGCGGATGTGGTTGGCCCCGAGTCCTCGCTGTTCGCGGCGAATTCTTCCAACATTGTTCTCGATCTGCCGCGCGTCCGGATTTACCGGGTTCCCTAGGGAATGAGCGCGGTGTTCTCGTGGAGGACGTGACGGACGTCGGGTTCTCGCGGATTAGCCTTGGTTACGCCATGAGCAAAGATTTTGTCGGCTATGTGAGCTACACGCTGTTCCCGTTGGTCCCCCTGCGCCATGATTCATTCGTGACAAAGGTCGCCATATCAGTGGCCGGTTACCTGCTGGTGGTTATCGGTCTGCTTATGGGCAACCGCCTAAGTGGTTCTCTCGCAGACTAGCTGTGGGTTTAGCTGAAATGGCAAGGCCAAATTCACCCAGGATCTGGCATTGTTGCTGGGGTTGCCTCTTCCACACATAAGGATGCGCATGAGCATTCCAGTAAACAACTGCTTGGTTGAGCGCAGCGACCAACTGGTCAGTCGACTCAATACGACGGCCTTTGCGTGCCAAAGAACGCAATTGCTTCCCCCACGGTTCGATGGCCTCCGGCCCGCTGAAAGCGATCAAGGTCAACCAGCAGGCATACTTGGGAATGAACTGTACCCGCATTTCGGGCCAAGCGGCCAGAGCCAGTCTGGTTTGGCGGCCAGTATGAATCGAAAGGTTATCTTCGATCAGCAGCCAGCGGTCAGACTCGAAGCGACGAACAATCAACTCCATGAGTTGAATGTGACTGGCACTATCCCAACTCGGACTGATCAGGATCGCAGGTAGGTCTTGACGCCAAGCGGCCCCATCTCATCGACACAGATGACGCGTGTGCACGGTGGTGGCTTCAGATAGGCCCGGACGATGCTCCCTTTTGTCGGCGAACTGGGGGGTCGTGTTGCTCGACTTCATGGAACCAGCTCTGTTGCCGTTTCCACTGCAGCCCTCTGCATCCAACCAGGTCCAGATCGTGGAATCGGACAGATGGAGACCGTATCGCGCCTGGAAGGCTCGCTGCAACCGCTCCAATGTCCACAGGGCATATGGCTCACCGAGCGAACTCGGTTTCTGCAGCGCCAGGTCGATCAGATAGCTGCGCATCTCTTCATCGTGGGTCGGGGCCGCCCTGGGCGCGGCTCGTCCGCCAGCCCGGTGAGACCCTTGGCATTGAAGCCCGTCACCCACTTGACTCCCGTGACGCCGCTGAAGCCTGCCCGTACACCGGCTTCGGTGGCTGGTAATGATGGGTCGGCCAGCAGCGCAGCAATGATCCGTGCCCGCATCACCCGCCGCATCGGCTCACTGTGCGCCCTGGCGAGCCGTTCGATTTCGGCTTTTTCTGCGGCCGTCACTGGTCGTAACGCAATCCGTTTTGGCATCGTCCCCTCCCTTAGCTTGCTCTTGGGAGGAGTATGCACCATCTTTGTCTATTTGCCGAGAGAACCACTTACCGGTGTGTATCCTATGGAGTTTGGCTTCGATTCTCCTCTAAATTGTTCTTGTCCCATTCGGCAGCTCGGATCGCTATTTCAGCTACCCCTTTAGAATTCGTGCTCATCATCTCCAAATTGGTGAGTCAGGGATCGGTTGGTCGCCTGGATTGCATTGACTGGCGCTGTTGGTGGGAATGCCCTGCGTGGCAAAATGCCGGATAAGGCAGCACGCACCGGATACACAAGGCGTCGTGATCCCCTTGGAATAAGGCTGCTCACAGCTATACCAGGTGCGCAAGGTTGCAACCCATGCCAGTCAAACGACGGGATGTCATTCGAATAGCTATTCGCGGGTTGCGGATTTTGGCGATCCTGTCTATGTTCGCCATTCAAGCGCGTCTCCACCCGGCTTTCGGTCAGACCCAGAGCTGGGCGCCACCCCTGCGTCTGACCAGGTCGTCGGAGGCAGGTTGGTTTGCGGACATCGCGGCGGATGCGTCGGGACAGGTGCACGTGGCTTGGAGTGCGACGGATAATGTCGATACATACGATCTTGTCATGTATACCCGATTGCCGGATGGCCAGACATGGCTGGAGGCAAACGATATCGTGGCCTTGAAGCATGTGCCGGGGAATCTGTATGTTACTAGGCCGACGTTTGCGACCGATCGGCAGGGCCAACTCGCACTTGGGATCCATGGCCCGGACGACAAACAATACGTCGCGCGCGCGCCGGCCGCAAAGTCACAGAACGCATTTTCCTGGGATGTTGTCCAACTCGACGGGAACGGATATCACGTCGTCCCCGTATACGACGGAAATGGCGGTTTGCACGTCATATACACGCAGGGCGCCACCGCTGGCCTGTGCATGCCGTGTCTCCAAGTGCTGTATTCACGGTTCGAAGAAGACAACAAGACGTGGTCGAAACCGACGAACATTTCTGAACTCACGAATCTGGGCGCGGCCAAGCCGCAGGTCCTGACGGACAGACAAGGCCATCTCCATGTCGTGTGGGAAGCGGGATCGGACGGCGATCGCGGCTATATCGGCGATCCGGCCGCGGTGATGTATACAACTTCCTCCGACAACGGGCAAAGTTGGTCTGTCCCGCTGCGTCTCGCCCCAGCGTCAGAGAACGATTCCACCACACAAGCACGCAACATCACGATCGGTGTGACAGGCGCCGGCGACCTGATTGTGGCTTGGTGGAGTATGCCGGACAATCACGTGGACTATCGTATATCCAGCGATCAGGGCAAGAGTTGGACACAGCCCCAACCCATTCCCGGCGTCTGGGGAGTCGGCACATCGTCGACCACGCTCCAAGATGACCACGCCATGACCACCGACAGCAGCGGCGATGTGCATCTGGTGATGGTGGGCCGGCATACGCCCGACCAGCCCGAAGTTAGCC
>CAYJQA010000059.1:0-4745 GCA_964372065.1 uncultured Litorilinea sp. | reverse complement strand
GCGCAAGCTGGTCCCAACTCGAGACGATCGCCACCTACGCCAACGATCTGCCGGAATGGCCACGGGTGGCGATAACTCTCGGCAATAGCTTGCACGTTGTCTGGCACCTGCGACCCAATGCGCTAGTGGATCGATCTGCCGTGCAGCCGCCTCAGGTCTGGTATACCGCCCGCACGCTGGCAAGCCCGGCGATTGCGCCGGGCACATTGAACATGTCGGCTGCTGCGGCAACTGGCCTGCCGGAACCTCAGCCGCCGGGTAGTCCGGCCGCCCCACTGCCGCCTAAGGAAAACATCCGCCCGTCGCTTGTTTTGAGCGAAACGCCACAATCGGTCGTATCGATTCAGAGCTTAATGACCGAGAACGACGACATTGCACTCCTGGTCAAGAGCCTCGTGCCGGGGTTCTTGCTAGTCGGCGCAACCGCGCTTGTGCTGCGGTATCGACGGCGGCACAAAGCACAATAGGGCGGGACGGATCAGTTATCCGTCCCGCCCTGGCGAGGTGGTGGCGACTGTGGTGAAGGGAGCGGCGTCTTAGGGGGCTTCGCCCCGCGCAATCACTTCGATTTCGGCCAAGCCCGCGACCTGGGCGCCGTAGAAGGTTCCGGACACGCCGGTAATCTCGACCCGCACCACCCTGGCCCGGACGTCGGCGAAAGCCACGTCCGTACCGGTGACGGTGAGCTGGCCGGCCGTGGCGCTGGCGACCTGTTGCGTAGCGCCTGCGTCGCTGTAGAGCCGGACCGTCGCGCCGCTGACCTGGATGCTGGAGTTGGCCTCGCCGCCAGTGCGGGGATTGTACAGGCGCACGGTGCGCACGGTGACAGGGACCGGGAAGACTAACTCAACCCACTGGTTCTGGGTTTGGCCGGAGGCGCTGACCCAATAACGCCAGATCTCGCCTTTCATCACGCGGCGGTCGATGAGGCCGCGATTCTGGTTGGCGTCCCGCGTGGAGGAGACTCGCACTTGTGCGCCCGGGGCCAAGTTAGTCCATTTTGCCGCTTCGTCGGTAGCCGGTACTGGGATCATGGTGTGGCCGGAATGACAGCCGACGCAGCGCTGCACGTCGCCCGGCCGGCCGAAGTTCATGCCGGCGACATGGGCGGCGCCCGCCCGGGAGACCCCGGGCGTAAGTGGTACGGAGCCATCCGAGGATCGGATTTGCTCGAAGAGCGGGAGGTTGGCCGGCGCATTAGGCTCGCGCACGGAGCCGTCCGGGGCAATCGTGCGTTCGCCGAGCAGAATCGGCCAGTCCAGGTTGGGGTAGGAGCCGTTCCTGCGCGTGAAATCGGTAAAGAAGCGAATCCGACTCGCCGAACCTACCGGGGGCGCGCTGGTGTCCGTCGTGTCGACGGGGCCGTTGAAGTAGACATTGAGTGCGTCGAACACAAAGGTGCCATCCTGATCGTACGCTTCGCCCTCGCGCGGCGGGAGAAGGCTGGCGACCTGCGTGATACGGTCCGGGATGCGCGGCGGAAGCGTGCGCGAAGCAAGTACCTGGGCGCGCAGTTCCGTCGTGCCGGAGCCGTCATACAGGAGTGTCAAGCCGGTTCCATCGGCGTTGATCAGGTATAGACCGTAGTCTTGATAGTAGTCTTTGGCCCACGAGATGACGATCCGCCCGTCGGGCAATACCGCAGGCTCGCCCGCATACGGCCCATTGTAGACACCGTACGAGGTTGGATTGCTTGGGTGGGCAAAGTCCAGAGTTTGAGTGGTGACGCCAATGATGCTCTGTGACGTGCCCGGACCACGTTGGAATCGCCGGATGCCCCCGAAACCTGCCCCTTCGGCTAGATGGGTCTGCGGGAAGTAGTTGGCGATTAACACCCCGTTGGGCGTGAAATCACCACCGTAGATTAGGTTTGTGTCGAGCGCATGATGCACCCCGCCCCATTGGGCAAGACTGGTGCCATCGGGATTAATCTCGGCTGCAAACCAGGCGTTGCGCCACAGGAAATCGCTGCCGCCGACCTGGTTGTTGCGATCGGCAGTAAGCCCATCCTTGCGGATGTACCCGCCGTTTGGATCGGCGACCGTGTCCATCGTCGTCGCCGCAAACCGCTGATTGCGCCACCAACGCATATACACGATCTTGCCGGTCACCGGATCGACCATCGGACGGTCGGCGCCGTTTCGTTCGGCTGTGATACGGTGCAGGTTGCTGCCGTCGGCGTTCACTACATAGAGGTTGGAGCCGCGTGCGCCCGCATATTGCGCGGCGGTAGGCCAACGAGTCGATGAAAAGACGATGCGGCCATCAGGCAGCCAAGTCGGGTCGGTATCATCATAGGCCTGAAACGCGCCGGTCAAAATGCCGAATTGCGAGTAATCCAAGTTCTGATCGCTGCGCGTGATCGGGCGTAGACCGGAACCGTCGGCCCCAATCGCGTAGATGCGCCAAGCGCCAGGGTTATTGAGCGGGCCTCTGCTGTAGTTGCCCTGCGGCAGACCGGCAAAGACGATGGTCCGGCCATCGTAGGAGACATCCGGGGCGTTCACGTCGATCAGATTGAGCGTGGCCGCCGAGGGCTGGGAGCCGTCGATCAGTACCCGAATCTGCCCGTTGGCTTCACGCACGAGCAGCTTGCCGGGGGACGCCACCCGGAAGCGGCTGTACGGCCCGACGCCCGGCATATCGTTGGGCACATCCCAGTAGATGCTGCCGTTGGGTGGAATCTGGCGCGAGACGAAGACCAGGGCCGGGACGGGACCGCCGGGTGTGGGCGCGGGCGGGCTGGTGGGTGTCACGGTCGGCGTCGTGGTCGGCGTGGCCGTCGGTGCGGAACCGGGTATGGGGGTGTTGGTTGGCGTGTTGGTTGGCGTGGCCGTCGGCGTGTTGGTCGGTTCAGCTCCCGATATGGCCGTCGCAGTGGCTGTCGGCGTTGCCGTGCGCCGGCCCCGTCGGCCCCGCCAGATGCTGATCCGGATGGATCTTGCCGGACCGACGGCGCCGCTCGCATTGGCGCGCGCATAGGCGGTCGCGGTGATGGTGTGTGCGCCAATCGGGGCGCGCCACGGGTTGAAGCGACCCTCGGTATCGCCGTCGAGTGCATAGGGCGCGTTATTCTCGTGGCGGGGCGTGCCATCCGGATAAGTCGGACTGCCGTCCAACAAGAATTCCACACTGCCCACGGTGGCCGGTTCCGTCTGCACACGAATGGTTATTTCCGAATAATCTTCGAGATCGATCTCGTCGCCATCCTGCAAGGTGCGAATATCCTGGCCGGTGGCCGAATCGACCAAGACGAAGGCCTGGACCGTGGGGCCGTCCGGATCGGTGGTGTCCACGACGAGGGGTACAAATAGGCGGGTGGTGGAAGGCGTTTGGGCGCTGGCCACGCCAAAGAAGACGGCGACCAGCACGCTGGTGAGAAACCAATGACTCAACACTCGTTGGGGGAATTGCGCGGGTGACCGATGTCGAGCGCGCTGATGTTCTTGGTTCATAGACCTGCCATTTCGCCATTCAGTGAAACTAGTACGTTTTTCGCCCGCGGCATTCCTTGCGGTTTTGCAAGGATATTCGCGCCGATGCGAAAGCACAACAACTAGTTGCCGGTAATCCGTGTACGCCTACAGGCACGGCTTCCCGGCGAATTGGATACAAACACTATACGTTGCTTGTACGAAAAGTCAATCAGTGCGTTCTTGATTGGTGTGTACATCTACTTTCTATGGCCACGAAGTTGTCGATCATTATTGTCAATTGGAATGTGCGGGGCGTGTTGGCCCAGTGTCTGGCCGCGATTGAGGCCGAGATTGGCGCACCGGCCGCGCCGGCGGTGGAGTGCTACGTGGTGGACAACGCCTCGACCGACGGCAGCGCGGCGATGATCCGCGCCGAATTCGCCTGGGTGCAGTTGATTGAAAACAGCGTCAACGTGGGTTTTGCGACTGCCAATAACCGGGCCATCGCCCAAAGCCGCGGCGAGTACGTGATGCTGCTCAACCCGGACACGCTGGTGCAGCCGGGCGCAATGGCGACCCTGCTTGACTTTATGGACGGCCATCCGGCCGTTGGCGCGGTGGGACCGCAACTCTTGAACCCGGACGAGACGTTCCAGGTCGCGTGCTTTCCCGCACCGACCTTGACCCGCGAGCTTTGGCGGCTGCTGCATCTGGTCCGCATCTACCCCTACGGTACATACCGGAGCGAGCGTTGGTCCCGCACCGCACCGCGGCCGGTGGATGTGATCCAGGGGACTTGCCTGCTCATCCGGCGCAGCGTGCTCGCCCAGGTCGGTCTACTGGACGAGGAATACTTCATGTACACCGAAGAGGTGGACCTGTGCTATCGCATCCGGCGCGCCGGTTGGCAGGTGGTGTGGGTCCCCACGGCGCATGTTGTCCACTATGGCGGGCAGAGCACGCGGCAGGTGGCCGTGGAGATGTTTCTGCGCCTCTATGAGAGCAAGGTCACCTATTTCCGCAAACAGCACGGCCCGTTGGCGGCGCAGTTGTACAAGCAAGTGCTGTTCTTGACGGGGCTGGTGCGGATCGTCGGCGGGGGGGCCGGGGTCAACCCCACCCCGCGCGCACGTCATCAGGTCGTCGCCACGCACTACCGGCGGCTGTTGAGCGCCCTGGCGCACATGTAAGCGTGACAATCTTGCGACCACCCTACGCCCTGCCATGCGCATCCTATTCTTAACGCAAGTTCTGCCCTATCCGTTGGACGCCGGGCCAAAGGTGCGGGCCTACTATGTCCTGCGCTATCTGGCCCAACACCATGCGGTG
>CAYJQA010000058.1:0-14679 GCA_964372065.1 uncultured Litorilinea sp. | reverse complement strand
GATGTGGGTGGCGCTGAGCTGTTTGGCAAAGCGCAGGTTGTCCGCGGTTACCATGCCGTCATAGAGGCCAAGACCAAGCTTCATGGGCGTGCCTTTCGTGCGGAGTGGGTGGGGAACCGGGCAGGTCAAACGGCTTGCCCGGATGCGTGAGCGCACCCGGGCAAGTGAGGTTGATTAGGCCAGGGGCTGCTTGCGCTGCACGAGTTGGAACGGCACACCGTCCGGGCCGCGGAAGAAAGCCAGCTTGTCGCCTGAAGCCGCCGTGGAAATCTCGCCAATGGCGGCGGCCCCGGCCGCCAACAACCTGGCGCGGTCGCCCTCGATGTCGCTGGAAGCAAAGGCGATGTGCAGGTTGGTTTGATGCACCGCGGTGTAGTCGGGCATGGGGGCGACGGGGTTGCTGTAAATCTCCAGCATCGCGCCGGCTCCATCCGAAATGAAGTGCATGTAGGGCGGCGTGTCGTTTTCGATGACAATCTTCATGCCCAGGTGGGCGACAAAGAAGTCGACCAAGGCGCGCGCGTTGGGCACGTTGATGGCGAAATGCTCAAGCTTCATGACTGAGACTCCTTGCTGGTACATGGGTTGGGGAAGCGCGTCCGCTGGGACAACCGGCCCCGGCCTGCGCACGGACGGCGGCATCTGACAGAACCTGCGTAGGGCGTATTGTAGCTTACCCAAAGAAAACCGTCACATCGAACGACGCGCGGGCGGAAAATCCGGGCTTGACACAGAACGTTTGTTCTGGTATACTGGCGGCGCAGCAGCGGATACCCTCCTCACGCCCCACCTCGCAAAGCGGCTGCGCTCAGACAAGGCAATTGGCACTCTACTTTGTGGGAGAAGGCACATGAAGCTCCACGCTGTTGCTTGGGTTGGGATCCCGGTTGTGGACATGGCGCGCGCCTGCAAGTTCTATGGCGCGATCCTGGACGCCGAGTTGAGGCCGTTTGAGTGGATGGGCGAGGTCTTTGCAGACCTGCCCTTTCGCCGTCAGGATGGCGGCGTCGGCGCGACATTGGTGCAGGGCGAAGGCCGTAAGCCGAGCTACGACGGACCGCAACTGTTCCTCGACTGCAATCCCGACGCGGCGGTGGTCGAGGCGCGCGTGATCCCCGCCGGGGGCAAGGTGCTGTCGCCGACCGTCGTCGGCGACCAGGGCTGGACCTATGCGCTGATCGAGGATTCGGAAGGTAACCGGATCGGGCTGCATTCGTTGGCAAAATGATAGCATCCGGCCTGGCTGCAAACGCCGGCGCTGAATCGTTTTTCATTCCACACAGTAGTTCAGACAAAAGGAGCAGACATATGCACCAGAATGCGATTGTATGGGCTGAGATTCCGGTAACCGACATGGCGCGGGCGTGCAAGTTCTACGGCACGATCTTTGGGGCCGAGCTCAAGCCGGAGCCGGAGATGGGCATGACCTATGCGTTCTTGCCCGTTGAGCAGACGCCGTCCAGTGTCGGCGGCGCTTTGTACCAGTCCGATGATCAGAAGCCCAGCCCAGACGGCACAGTGGTCTATCTCAACTGTGGGCCGGACCTGGCGGTGGCGGAGGCGCGCGTGGCGGGCGCGGGCGGCAAGGTGCTCACGCCGAAGATGCAAATCGGCCCACACGGCTTCGTGGCCGTGATCTTGGACTCCGAGGGCAACAAGGTCGGGCTGCACTCGATGGGCTGATGTTACCGGCCAAGTGTGTTAGCCTTCACAAGTGGGCGGAAGGCGGGCGCTGTGGTATGCTGTAGGAATGCGCAACGAAGAATTGCGCGAGATCGAGCAGGCCATGGCGCACTGGGGGTTTGCCGTGTTCGATCCCGTGCACCCTCGCAGTCCGGGGTTTCGGCGTCTGATCGTAGCTGTGCGCCCGACGCCTACGTATGAGCACTTTGACCCCGAGCACCTGGCGATCCAGACTTGGGGACGGCTCCAGGCAGCTGAACCGAATACATGGGGTTTGCACACGACGCTTGACAGCGAGCGTCAGGTTGTGCCGGGTAATGTGGTCGTGAGCGATCGTGTGCATAAGCGTTATGTGTTCTTCACATTTGGTGGGACGGTGCAGGTCGCGACGGTCGAAGGACCCGCGGCCTGCACTTACTTTGTGATCGACTCACCCGCGCCGATCCTGAGCAAGAGCAATGGCTACGGTTTTGTGCCTGACGACCAGTTGGCCGAGGACGTGGAATCGTTGTTCGCCCGGCTGCGCGCCAGGGCCCATCTTAACGGCTACGATTTTGACCGGCAGTTGATAGCGTTGACGCCCATGCAGGTCTATACTGGGTGCATTGTGTCGCTGTGGGGTCTATACAGCCGGTCACCGGCGCTGGCGGCCATGTTTCCGGACCTGTGCAAGATTGTCCGGAACGAGCGTGCATGGCTGGCGGAGCAACCAACGTGCCATACCGCGTCGCTGGAGCAACTAGTCGATCAAGTGGATGTTCCGCGCATCACGGTTTGACATGCGTCGGGTCGCATCCTATACTGGCGCACGTACCAATCGAGTCACCGCTTCGCCAACTGGCGCGTAAACGTGGGGTCTACCACGAGGAAGGTGAAGCGGGAAGCGCCAACAGTCGTACGCCTGGGCTGGGCAGTCGTGTCCTTCTGTGGACGCGGCTGCCTTTTCTATTCTTTGACCTAGAAAGACCAGGAGGAAGGACGCTACCATGTCTCGTTTTCGTGCGCTCTTGTCCGTTTCGGATAAGGCTGGGCTGGTCGAGTTTGCCCGACGACTGCACGCGGCCGACGTCGCGCTGGTCGCTAGCGGCGGCACGGCGCGCACCCTGCACGCGGCCGGGTTGCCGGTGCAGGAAGTGGCGGAGGTGACGGGCTTTCCGGAAATCTTGGGCGGTCGCGTCAAGACGCTGCACCCGGCCATCCACGGCGGGATTTTGGCGCGGCGCACCGCCCAGCACTTGAGCGAACTGGCCGAGCACAATATTGCCCCCCTGGATCTCGTGGTGGTGAATCTGTACCCCTTCCAGGCGACCGTCGCCCAGCCCAATATCACGCTGGCGACGGCGGTGGAGGAGATTGACATCGGCGGCGTGGCGCTGCTGCGCGCGGCGGCCAAGAACCACGAATCGGTGACGGTGGTCTGCGACCCCGCCGACTATGCGGAAGTGGCGGACGCCATGGCCCAGGGCGGGCCGAGCGCGGCGCAGCGCAAGCGGCTGGCGTTGAAGGCGTTTCGCCACACGGCGGAATACGATGCGGCGATTGCCGACTATTTGACCGGCCAGGTCGGCGCGGAGCAGACGGGCAGCCTGCCGGCCCATCTGCGCGTGGACCTGACGCAGGTGCAACTGAACCGCTATGGTGAGAACCCGCACCAGCAGGGCGGGCTGTATGCCTATGCGGGCGAAACCATGCCCTTCGCCGTGCTCCACGGCAAGGAGATGAGCTATAACAACTGGCTCGACCTGGACGGCGCCTGGCAGTCGGCGCAGGATTTCCCGGAGCCGACGGTCTCCATCATCAAGCACGGCAACCCGTGCGGGCTAGCCAGCGAGCGGACGCTGGCGGGGGCGTATGCTAAGGCGCTGGCAAGCGACCCGGTGAGCGCCTTTGGCGGCATCATCGCAGTCAATCGCCCGCTCGACCTGGAAGCGGCGCAGGCCATGTCCGCGCTCTTTGTGGAGGTGGTGGCCGCGCCATCGTATGCGCCGGACGCGCTGGACCTGCTCCTCAAGAAGAAGAACCTGCGCATCGTCCAGCCCACGGGCGTCAAGATGCAGCCCTTGACGCTGCGCAGCATCTATGGCGGCGTGCTGGTGCAGCAGGCGGACTTGAGCCAAGACGATATGGACCCGACGCGCTGGCGTGTCGTCAGCCAACGCCAGCCCACCGACGCGCAGTTGGCAGACCTGGCCTTTGCCTGGCGCGTGGCGCGCTGGGTCAAGAGCAACGCCATCGTCTTTGTACAAGACCAGGCCACGGTCGGCGTCGGCGCGGGCCAGATGAGCCGGGTGGATTCGGTGATGGTCGCCGGGCACAAGGCGGGCGACCGGGCCACGGGCGCGGTCATGGCGTCGGACGCCTTCTTCCCCTTTGCCGATGGGATCGAGGCGGCGGCGAAATACGGCATTGCCGCGGTGGTGCAGCCGGGCGGCTCGGTACGCGACGACGAGGTGATCGCGGCCGTGGACGCGCTGGGCTTGGTGATGGTCTATACGGGCAGCCGGCACTTCCGCCACTAGCGGTCGCAGACCCGTGGGGTGCGGTAGGTAGCCTCCCGAAGTAGGGACAGATGTCCCGTGACATTTGTCCCCCGGCGGGCTTATACTACCAGCATCCGCTGACTCGCAGGTGCGCAGTATATTTTGCTGGGGTTGGGCTATCGCCGACCACATTGGGGGGAGGAACCGATATGCGGATCGTCATGGATCGTGGGTATTGCGATGCGGCGTTGTCGTTCTGTGCGCGTTGTTCGGCGGCGTTCTTCCGCCGCCCGGAAGGCACGGATCGGCCATGTGTGGTGGATGTGATCGACGACGGCAGGGATGATGTCCTGCATTTCGAGGTGCGTACCGACGGCCGCACGCTGGAATTCGATCTGACGAAGGAACTGCAAGAGGGTCTGGCGATGGAGGGCTGGGAGTTCCTGGCCGACTTCGACCCCATGTTCTTCCGCCAGGGCGCGGCGGCGCGCTGGCGTGACTTGAAGCGGATCCCGGCTTCGCACGAGCACGCGGCCTAGCCGCCCGGCTTCACGCAGATAGGTTGCTCCCGGAATGGTTGAGCGTCCGACGCACAGTGAGTGTCAAGGGTCGCCGCGGTCTACGGACCGCGGCGATTTCGATTCCGAGCCGGGCATTGATGCGCTCATCGCCGCGGCCAGCCGGTATGCGGTAGAGGCGCGCGCCGCCGGCGCGGGGAGCGGCCAGGTGATCCGGCGGCTGGGTGAAGACTTCGCGTTCATCCGGCTCCAGGATGTGGGGCGGCCGCGGCGCTTTCTGCGCCAGATGGCAGGCGCGCCGCCCATCCGGATCGGGTCGCGCGGCTTTCGCGCCAAATGGGTGGACGATGCCCATCCGGCGCGCCACTATGTGGCCTTCTTGGTGATGGGCTATTGGCTGCCCGGTTGGGCGGCGACGCTGGTCCTGTGGCTGTGGGAGACGGCGGGCTTTGTCCGCTATGGCGGCAAGTGGAGCTGGCCCGATATCGCCAGCGGTGCGCTAGGCATTCGCCACGGGCGCTTGGCGCGGCGCACCAGCGCGGTGGTGCTGCCCGCGCTGATGGCGAGTGAGTTGGCGGAGGCAAGGTCCACGCCGCCGCCCGCAGCGCCCTCAGGATAGCTCCCCTAGATTGGTGTCAAGCGGGGTCGTCGACGGGGTCGGCGTCGGTGACGGCGCGGGCCGCGGCATTGGCAAGCCGGTCGGCGTGTTCGTTGGCCGGGTCACCGGCATGGCCGCGCGTCCATTGCCATTCGATCTCACCGGCGGCGCGGTGACGGTCCAGCGCGGCCAAGAGCCGCTGCCACAGGTCGCGGTTCTTGACCGGCTCCTTGGCCACCGTGCGCCAGCCGTTGCGCCGCCAACCATGCACCCATTGGGTGATGCCGTTACGCAGATAGGCGCTATCGGTGTAGAGGACGATGCGGCAGGGGCGCGTGAGGGACTCCAGCGCCTCAATCGCCGCGCGTAGCTCCATGCGGTTGTTGGTGGTCTGACGGAAGCGCCCGGAGAGCTGCTTTTCCTGGTCGCGAAAGCGCAGGATGGCAGCCCAACCACCGGGGCCGGGATTGCCGATGCACCCGCCGTCGGTATAGATGACGACCGGCTCGGTCATTGTTGAGTGCGTAGTTCGACGAAGCTGGTTTCGCCGGCCTTCACCTGGAATTCGTAGCGCAGGCTTTCCCCGGCGATGTTGGCGATGAGGTAATACGCACCCGCCGGCACATCGCCCATCGCGCCGTTTTCGCCCCAGGCCGGGTCGGGGCCGAAGTTCTCTGCGCCCAGGTAGGTCTCGATCTGACGCGCCCAGACGGCCTTGCCACCCTCGAAGCGGGCAATGCTCACCTTCGCGCCGGTCCAGGTGCGGCCGTCTTGGGTGAGGATACGCACGGCTACCGCGCCGTTGCCGGGGGCCGGTTGTGCCCACAGATAGGGGTTGACGCTGTGGTCATAGGTGTTGGCCCCCAGGCGCATCTCCAGATGCAGATGCGGGCCGATGGCAATGCCGGTCATGCCCACCGCGCCGATGATGTCCGTGGGCTGGACGCGCTGCCCCACCTCGACCCGCACGTCGCTGAGGTGGCCGTAGAGCACCAGCACGTCCATTTCGCCGCCCGCCACGGGCAGCCGCTGGTCCAGACGTATGACGACCGCCTTGCCGTAGAAGTTGGGATAGGGGCCGAGGATGTCCGGGTCATCGGGACCGGCGTGGATCACGACGCCGTTCACCGCGGCCTGTACCGGCGTGCCCGACGGATTGGAGATGTCAACGCCGTGATGGGGCCGGTAGCGGTTGCCCGCCGTGGAGCCAAATTGGTAGCTGGGGCTGGCAAAGCGATTGGCCGCCATGCCGGCAAACGGATCGCCCACCCAAAAATGGTCGTTTTCCGCGGGCGCTTTGGGCGGGAAGGTGGACCACAGCTTGCCTGGGCCGGGCAGCGGCGGCGTGGCGGTAGGCGACGGGCTGGGAGTCGCGGTGGCCGCGGGCGGTTCCGGCGTCGGCGTGAAGCGCACCCCGGCCGCGGGGATGATTTGGACCTTGGGGACGGGCAGCGAGGCGACGCCGTCCTGGCCGGGCGTGGCCGTGGGGAGCAGCACCAACTCGGCAGGCACAGCGGCGGCCTCTTCTTTGGACCGCGAGGCGACCGCGGGCACCGCCTGACCGTTGGGAATCTCCAGCGTGATCAGGGTCGGTTGGTCGTCGTTCGTCGCGCCAGCCGACTCCAAAATGATGCCGGTCTGATTGGCCTGCGGTTCGACGACCAGCGTCGGGGCGGCGGCTACCGTCTGCGCGCCGGCGGCTTGGGTCGCCGCGGCGGGCGAAGTGGGCGTCACGACCACAATATTGTTGAACCAAGCGGCCTGGTCGGTGGGGACTGTGCCGGCGGCCTGCCCATTCGATGCGGCGGTGGGCGCGGCCACGTTGGCCGGATTGACCACGGCGAGCGTGGCGGCGTCGGCTGTGGACGAGGGGCCGGTCAAGAGCGCGAGGAAACCAAAACCAGCGTCGTCGGCGCGCGGCCAACTCCACCAAAGCACCACGGCTGCCAGCCCCAAAAAGCTGAGGCGCGCCGTCATGGGTAGGCAGCGCTGCCAGATCGGCCGTCCAGGGAGCGGCGCAAAGGAGTCGTCGGACCAGCTCACCACCGTGTCGGGGGGCGGATCGTGTGGTAAAATCACCTCTTGCGCCGGCCGCCGGTCAGCCTCGGCGCGGCGCGCGGCGTCGACATGGCTGGCGGCGTTGTGGTCGGACTCTGGCCCGCGACTCAAGGCGTGAAAGCATGACTGTATGAATGCGGAAAATTTCGACATGCCGGAACCTTCAGCGGTCGTCCATTATGATGTCTTTACGCTGTTTCCGTCGATGTTTGCCGGACCGATGTCCGAGAGCATCATCAAGCGGGCACAGGAGAACGGGCTGCTGAGTGTTGCGCTGCACAACATCCGTTATTATACGACGGATCGCCACCATATTTGTGACGATACGCCTTACGGAGGCGGCGGCGGGATGGTGATGAAGCCCGCACCGATCATCCGGGCAGTCGAGACGGTCTTGACCCGACCACTCGGTTGGACGCTGCCTGAAGAAGCGGCTTTTCACGACCTGCCGCCCTGGTCTGAAGACCGGCCCGCCGCGCTGCCGGACGGGACGCCGGTGATCCTGCTGACGCCGCAGGGCCGCACGTTGACACAGGACGTTGTCGCCGAACTGAGCACATACCGCCGGATCGCGCTGATCTGCGGACGCTACGAAGGTGTGGACGAACGCGTCCGCACGCAACTGGTGACCGACGAGATCAGCATCGGCGATTATGTGTTGAGCGGCGGCGAACTGGCCGCGATGGTGATCATCGACGCCGTGACGCGTTGGATCCCCGGTGCGCTGGGCCATGCCCTCGGCGCGCACCAAGACAGTCATGCGCCGGGCTTAAGCGGGCTGCTGGAAGGACCCCAGTACACGCGGCCGCCGGTCTTTCGCGGCGAAGGCGTCCCCGCTGTTCTTCTCGGCGGCCACCACGCCCAAGTAGCGGCATGGCGGCGTCAACAGGCGCTGTTGCAGACCTTGCGGCGTCGCCCGGAGCTTCTCTCCACCTTAGCGTTGACGGGCGCAGATTATGCCTTTCTTCGACAGGCGGGTTGGCACGCGGAACGGACGCAGGAAGGATAAGCCGATAAGTGCGAATGAGTTCCGGGCCACCACCGAACCAACAAACCTCAGCCTTCTCTATTATAGACGGCTGTGTCGCGGTGACAAAATCGTGCCGCGCCGCGGCACACTGGTAGGGTCGCCCGCGGCCCAAAACTGACACGCGCAAGAATCGGTCTGCACAGGCGCGCTCAGGTCAGGGAGTGAAGCGAGATCGTGCGGTGGGAGATTTGGCGGGCGCGAACGAGCGTGCTACAATTGCTGAGTTGCTTTCATGGGCAACACCTAGTGGGCGTTTATCCGATGCAAAGCGACTGCCGTAGGGCAGATGGACGATAACGAAGGAACGGTGACACGATGACCAACGCGCTGATGGCTTCCTTGCAGCCGCAATTGAGTGAGGACTTCCCGGAGATCGGCCCGGGCGATACGGTGCGCGTCCATCAGAAGATCACCGAAGGGCGCAATGAGCGCATCCAGGTCTTTCAGGGCGTCGTGATCGCGTTTCATGGTGGGAAGACCGCCGGCGCGATGTACACGGTGCGCCGGACCGGGTCGCACGGCGTGGGGGTGGAGCGCACCTTCCCGCTGCACAGCAAGACGGTCGACAAGGTCGAAGTGCTGCGCAAGGCCAAGGTGCGGCGCGCCCAGCTCTACTATCTGCGCGACCGCCAGGGCAAGGCGGCCCGTCTGCGCGAGAAGCGTTTCCTCAAGGCCTAAGGCGCACATCCTTAGTCGGAGAGAGACGATCAGGTCCAGAAGAAAAGCATCGGCGTGCGCCGGTGCTTTTTTGCTATGGTGTACCAGGAGCAGGTGAGCCGGGATGGCGGGCGACGTGGGGACGCGGGCAGACAATCCGACGCTGGATGCGGAAGCGCGGCTGTGGGCGCAGGGATTGCGCTGCGTGGCCGGTCTGGACGAGGCGGGGCGTGGCGCGCTGGCCGGTCCGGTGGTGGCGGCAGCGGTGGTCGTCCCGCCTGATGCCGGTGTGGCAGGTGTCTGGTCACAGGTGCGCGATTCCAAGCTGCTCACGCCGCCGCGCCGGGCGGCGCTGGCCGCGGAGGTCACAGCCGCGGCGTGGGCGTGGGGCGTCGGCGTGGTGACGGCCGCGGTCATCGACCGCGACGGCATCGCCGCGGCCACACGCCAAGCCATGCAAGAAGCGGTCGCGGCCCTGGGCGAACGGCCGGAGCATCTGCTCATCGACTGGGTGCGGCTGCCCAGTCTCAACATTCCGCAGACGTGTGTTGCCAAGGCCGACCGTCACATGGTCAGCGTGGCCGCGGCGTCCATCCTCGCCAAAGTGACGCGTGACCGGTTGATGGTTGCTCTGGACGCCGCGCACCCCGGCTATGGCTTCGCCGGCCACAAGGGGTATGGCACGCCAGCGCATCTGGCCGCGCTGGCGCAGCACGGCCCGTGCTGCGAGCACCGGCGCTCGTTTGCCCCTGTGGCCCACCGCGCGACCTTGTTGGATGCGTCCACTGAGAGCGGGTCCCAGCCATGACGACCTCGCCCCGCCAAGCGTTGGGGCGCGCGGGTGAAGAACTGGCCGCGACCGTGCTGACCGCGGCGGGCCTTACCGTCGTGGCGCGCAATTGGCGCTGCCGCTATGGCGAGCTTGACCTGATCGCCCAGGAGACTGCGCCCGACCTGAGCCGAGGCGGCGAGCGCGTGCCGTGGCTGGTGATTGTGGAGGTGCGGACGCGCCGCGGCGTGGCCTTCGGGTCCGCGGCGGAGTCGGTCAATGCCGCCAAGCAGGCCAAGCTGCGTACTGTCGCCCAGGCCTATGTGCAGGAGATCGGCTGGACCGGACCGTGGCGGATTGACGTGGTGGCGATTCAACTGGACGCGCGGGGGCGGCTGCTCGACCTGGCCCACATCCGCCACGCGGTGACGGGGTAGGCCGTGAGCATGGCGAAGCCAGTGCGCCCCCTGGTGGTCATCCTGGGGCCGACTGCGGCGGGCAAGACCGCGCTGAGTCTGGACTTGGCCGAGCGTTTTGACGGCGAGATCGTCGGCGCGGACAGCCGCCAGGTTTACCGCGCCATGGATATTGGCACGGCCAAGCCGACGCCCGCCGAACAAGCCCGCGCGCCGCATCACCTGATTGACCTGGTGACGCCGGATACGCCCTACAGCGCGGCCGAGTTCCAGCGCGACGCCTATGCGGTCATCGACGCCATCCACGGCCGCGGGCGCGTGCCGTTTTTGGTCGGTGGGACGGTGCTCTATGTGCGCGCCGTGGTGGAAGGGCTGCGGATGCCCGACGCGCCGCCAAACCCCGCTTTACGCGCCGAACTGGAGGCCGTCTTGGCGGAGCAGGGCCGCGCGGAGCTATTTCGGCGCTTGCAGGCGTTGGACCCCGCCACCGCGGCGGTGATCGACGCCAACAACCCGCGGCGTCTGCTGCGCGCGCTGGAGATTGTCATCACGACCGGGCGATCCAAAGTGGAACTGGAGGGCGCGGACCCGCCGCCGTATGTCGTGCTGCAAATTGGGTTGGACCGGCCGCGAGAACTGCTCTATGCGCGCATTGACCGGCGGGTGAAGGAAATGGTCGCGCAAGGGCTGGTGGACGAAACGCGGCGGCTCTTGGACGCGGGCTATGACCCACGCCTGCCCGCCATGACGAGTCTGGGTTATCGCGAGATGACAGCTTACCTGGCGGGCGAGATGCCATTGGCCGCGGCGGTGACGCGCATCCAACTGGAGACGCACCGCTTCGTGCGCCACCAGTACACCTGGTTTCGCCGGCTGCACGGGGTGGTCTGGTTCAACCTGGAGGAGCCTGACGCGGCGGCGCGTGTGCAGGCGGCGGTTGCGGACTTTCTCGCCACGGGTAGGGTCGAGGGACCTGCGCCCGCGGCGACACGCTAGATTCAAGCAATCCACAGAAGGGGGCGTGACATGCGGCTGTTGGAAAAGGTGGCGCTGATCACCGGCGGTGGGGGCGGCATTGGGCGCGAGACGGCGCTGCTCTTTGCCACGGAAGGGGCGCGCTTGGTCATCGTGGACGTCAACGATGCAGCGGGCGAGGCCACGGTGGCCGCGGTCAAGCAGCAGGGCGGCGAAGCGATCTACGTCCACGCCGACGTCAGCCGCGCCGCGGACTGCGCCGCGATGGTCGCGGCGGCCGAGACGCAGTATGGCCGGCTCAACGTGCTCTTCAACAATGCGGGCATCATGCACAGCGAGGACGACGACGCCATCCGCACGGAGGAGTCGATCTGGGACTTGACGATGGCGATCAACCTCAAGGGCGTCTACTTGGGGTGCAAGTTTGGGATTCCGGCGCTGCGCGGGGCGGGCGGCGGGTCGATCATCAACACCGCGTCCTTTGTGGCGCTGTTGGGCGCGGCTACGCCCCAACTGGCGTACACCGCCAGCAAGGGCGGCGTGCTGTCCATGACGCGTGAGCTTGCGGTGATTCACGCGCGCGAGAATATCCGCGTCAACGCGCTCTGTCCGGGGCCGCTGCGGACCGAAATGTTGATGAAGTTCTTGAACACGGAAGAGAAGCGGCAGCGGCGGCTGGTCCACATCCCCATGGGGCGGTTTGGCGAGGCGCGTGAGATGGCTTATGCCGCGCTCTATCTGGCGTCGGATGAGTCGTCGTATGTGACGGGCAGCGAATTTGTGGTGGACGGCGGGATCACCGCAGCCTATGTGACGCCGGAATAGATCGCCCGGCGGCAAACAAAAATGGGCCGTCCCACCGGGGGCGGCCCGTTTTTGTTGACGTAACGCGTTAGGGGCGGGGGATGATCAACTCCTGGCCGACGACCAGCGCATCCGGGTTGACCAACTCATTGGCGGCGATGATCTCTTCGACCGTGACGTTATAGAGTACGGCGATGCCGAAGAGGCTCTCGCCCGCCTGGACGACGTGCACATTGCCCTGAGCCGCGGCGGCGTCGCGCGCCGTGATGCCGGGGATGACCAACTCCTGCCCAATCCGCAACACGTCGTCGGCTCCCATGCCGTTGGCGGCGGCAATGTCGATGACGCTGACGCCATAGGTGACGGCGATGGTGCTCAGACTCTCACCCGACTGCACGACATGGACGATGCCCGCGTCGGTGGGCGTCGCGCTGGCCGGCTCGCCCCCGGTTGGTTCGCCGCCGGGTATCGTGAGCGGCTGTGCGCCGGGGATGATGATGGTCGCGCCAACGGTCAAGTTGTTGGGGTCAAGCAGGTTGTTGCGCTCTTGGATGGCGATGGGGTCCACACCAAAGAGGATGGCGATGCCGGTGAGCGTGTCGCCGGGCTGGACCACGTATTCCACGGGGCCGGGCGTCGGCGCAGGCAGTCCCGGCGCGACCACGCCTTCCACGACGGGCACATACAGCGGCTGTCCCACCAAGAGGGCGTCGCTGGTCAGGTTATTGATGCGGCGCAGGGTTTCGACATCAGTCCCATAGAGTGAAGCGATCCCGGCGAGCGTGTCGCCCGGCTGCACGACATAGGGGACGGTATCGGCTGCGGTGGGCGTGGGCGTCACCGCTGGCGCGACGGTGGGCGTCGGGCCGGTAGCGGGCGCGGGCGTGACCTGGGGCTCTGCCGGAGATGTGGTCGCTTCGCCGCGCACGACCTCGGGGACAGCCGACGTCGCCGTCGGGTCCGGCAGCGGGCGTTCACGAGTACAGGCGACCAACAGGAGGAGGGATGCTGCCAGCACGATGAATCGCCGGCTAAGGATGACGTGCACGGTTTGCGCCTCCGCTTTGAGGATAACCCCTGGGTGTGGTGCAGGATGCCTTGCTGAACATAATATCACAACAAGTTGCCGTCTGCAAAGACCCTAGCGCAAAATCTGGTAGGCCGCGATGGAGGCCAAGACCGTGAAGATGAGCATGGGGAGGTTCAGCGGCAGCCGCCCCGTGAGGACGAGTCCTATCGCCGTCCATATCAGGACGCCTACCACCACACCGGCGATGGCGGAGTAGCGGAGATAGCGACCGCGGCGACGGCTCACGGCGGCGCGGATCAGTTGTGCCAAAACGCCGCCCGCCGCGCCACCGATCATGAACGCGATGATCAGGCCGAAGAACGCGACCATCCCAAGTACCAAGCCGACGAGCGGCGCGGCCAATGCGGCCACCACAGCGGCGATGAAAAAGGCAATGACGTTGTCGGCGGGTTGGCCGTTGTAATAGGAAGCCTGGACGCCGCGGATGCACTCCTTGCAGCGATAGCCGACATCGGTGAGCACGGCGCACTTGAGGCAAATCGGCTTGCCGCAGCGGTTGCAGCGCAGCAGCGTCTCGACGCCTGGATGATTGGCGCAGTAGATTGGGCCGGCGGCGTCCGCCGCGCTGGGGGTGGTGAGGCTTTCGCTCATGGGTTGAGGTTTACGTCTCGCTCCAACGAATCTTTTCCATCAGGGTCTGATAGAAGTAGTTACGGTCGCGCAGCCGGATAAAGCGCGCGAGGTGAGGGCTGCCGGTGACGACGACTTCGTCGCCCTCTTTGACCTGCACCACAAATTGCCCGTCGACCGTGAGCATAGCTTCGTGGTCGCTGTAGGCGCGCAGGCGAATCTGGGTGCCTTCGGAGAGCACCAT
The DNA here is from genome assembly GCA_964372065.1 of uncultured Litorilinea sp. GTDB lineage: Bacteria > Chloroflexota > Anaerolineae > Caldilineales > Caldilineaceae > QEUY01. The sequence continues at coordinate 787 of CAYJQA010000058.1, read as the reverse complement.
GGCACGGTCCATACTCAGGTGGGGCGCAATCGGGATGACCAGGATGTTGCGTAGCTCCGGCGGCAGGATTGGCCCCTGCACGGCCAGGGCGTAGCCGGTGCTGCCCGTGGCGGTGCTGACGATCAACCCATCACAGGTGTAAGTGGTCAGGTGGCCGCCATCCAGCTTGACGGCGATGCGGACGATGCGCGCAAGCGCGCCGCGACTTAACACCACATCGTTGAGCGCGTCGTATTCGGAGATGGTGGTTTGCCCGGTGCCCGCCGCGTTGGGGCGTTCCACCCGCGCGCGCACCATCAGGCGCTCTTCTTCCCAATAGTGGCCTTGGAGCATGCGCTCCAGCGAGCGCCGCCAGTCTTCCGGCATGATCTCGGCCACAAAGCCGAGGCGGCCCATCTTGACGCCGAGCATGGGCACGCCGTGGCGAGCGCCCAAGCGCGCCGCGCGCAGGAGTGTGCCGTCGCCGCCCAGGGTGATCAGCAGGTCCACCTGGGGCAGATGGGTCATGACGGCCTCGCTCTCCCAGGCCGACTCGCGCCAGATTTCGTCCAGCCCACATGCGCGCAGATAGTCGGCGATCTCGGCGGCGAGGCGGACCGACTCCGGCTTCTTGGGGTGGTGTAGGATGCCAATGAAGCGGAAGGAACGGGCGGCGGGCACGGACGTGACGCGATCCACTTCAGACGACTTTCCATCCATTGCATAACGACTCATGGAGTTGCCCTCGTTGACAGGATGGTAAGGCGGCTGGACATGGACGCGATGATAGACGACCGGGTGCGTTCCG
>CAYJQA010000057.1:0-15118 GCA_964372065.1 uncultured Litorilinea sp. | reverse complement strand
CCACCGGCTGTTGTGTAAGATTATACGCATTTGCGATGGGGCGTCAAATCGCCAACGGGCCGCATTTTGTCGCGTGCCGGTGGCCTCACCATGACACCTTTGCAGGCGGTCGCGCAGTCGCCCCGCGCGGCCATCCGCGCGACTTCACCCTGCCGCGCCAGGTGGGGTATGATCGCAAAATGTTTGCGTATGCGGGGCGCACGGTCGCTCGCTTTGCCGCGCCATCGAAAGGTTGAGTGGTGGGAATGCTGTCATCGCAGGAGTGGATTCTCGTCGGCGTGATCGCGGTCACGCTTGTCATCATCGTCTTTGATCTGTTACGGGCGGACCTGACGGCGATTCTAGTGTTGGCCGTGCTGCCGCTGACCGGGCTGGTAACGGTGCAGGAGGCGTTTTCCGGCTTCAGCCGCTCGGTGGTAATTACGATCATCGGACTGTTCATCATTACCCAGGCGCTGGAAGATTCGGGCGTGGTGGCGTGGATCGCGGACCGGGTGCGGCATGTCGGGGCAGGGTCCGAATCGCGGCTGATCCTGCTGTTTATGGGGTTGGGGGCGGCGCTGTCGCTGATCATGAACAACATTGCCGCGGGCGCGGTGCTGCTGCCGGCCGCGGTGCAGGTGGGCCGTGAGTCGGATGTCGCGCCGTCCAAGTTGCTGATCCCGCTCTCCTTTGGGACGCTGGTGGGCGGGATGGCGACCTACTTCACGACGGCGAACATCATCCTCAGCAGCATCTTGCGCGACCAGGGACAGCCGGCGCTGGGGATGACGGACTTTCTGCCCACGGGCGGGGTGATCGTACTGGCGTCGCTGGCCTTCATGGCGCTGATTGGCCGCCGCCTGCTGCCCCGGCGCGACTCCGCGGTGCAAAGCGCCAGTCCCTTTTTGCTCTCGCGCCGGTTGACGGAGATGTATCAGATTCAGGAGCAACTGTGGGAAGTGCGGGTGCTGCCGGAGTCGCGGTTGGTGGGGCAGAAGCTGGTGGAGAGCAAGATCGGCGAGGCCCTGGGGCTGACGGTCGTCGCCATTTGGCGCGGCCACCAGGCCATTCTCAACCCGGAGCCGCAGGAGGTCATCCAGGCGGGGGACTATCTGGTGCTGCTGGGGTGGGAGGATCGCGTCGCCGCGCGGGCCGGGGAGGGCGCGGTGATCGGGCGGGCCAATGGGAACGGGCGCGAGCGCAACTACTTTGTCGATATGGCGGAGGTCATCATTCCGCCGCGCTCGACCGTGATGGGGAAATCGCTGGCCGACATCGGTTTTCGCAACAAATACCACTTGACCGGCGTGGCGCTGTGGCGCGAGGGGCTGAGCTTCCGCAACAACGTGGGCACGATCCCGCTGGAGCCGGGCGACGCGCTGTTGATGGTGGGCGCGCCGGAGCAGATTGAGGCGCTGACCAACGAGCCGGACTTCTTGGTGTTGGAGAGCACGCACACGGCGCGGCCGCCGCTGCCCAAGAAGGCCACTTGGGCGTTGGCGATCACAGGCGTGGTGTTGGTGGTTTCGATTCTGGAATGGGTATCCACGTCCGAGGCGATGATGATGGGCGTGGCGGCGATGGCGCTGACCGGGTGCATCAACCTGGACGAAGCGTACCGGCGGATCAGTTGGCGCGTGATCTTCTTGATCGCGGGGATGCTGCCGCTGAGCATCGCCATGATCCATAGCGGACTAGCCGACCGCATCGGGCAGGGCATCGTGACGCTGGCCGCGCCCTATGGACCGCTGGCGCTGGTGGGCGGTCTCTTTGTGGTGACCATGCTGGTCACGCAGGTAATCGGGGGGCAGGTGGCGGCGCTGATTGTCGGGCCGGTCGCGGTGACGGCGGCGCTGCAAAGCGGCGTGAACGCGCAAGCGGTGGCCGTGGCGGTCGCGATCGCGTGCTCGGCGGCCTTCTTGACGCCCATCGCGCATCCGGTGAATATCCTCATGATGGGGCCGGGCGGCTATCGGCCGCGCGACTTTCTCCAGATCGGCGCACCGTTGACGGTGGTCGTATTGGCGGCGCTGCTGGTGGGGATGCGACTCTTTTGGCATGTCTAGCATCGAGAACAGAAAGGGAGCGGGATGAAATCGGATTTGGATCGCTTGATGGCGGAACGAAACCTGGATGGGCTGCTGGTCTTGGGGGACTCGGCGGGGAACCAGGTGATGAACTATCTGACTGGCGGCGTGCATCTGGAGAATGCGATCGTCCTCAAGCGGCGCGGGCAGCCGTTGACGCTCATCCACGGCAGCATGGAGCGCGACACGGCGGCGAGTACCGGCCTGGCGTTGGTGGACCGGGACCAAACCTATAACCAGCATCAACTGGTGCAAAAGCACGCGGGGGACCGCACCGCGGCCATGGTGGATTATTTGAGCCAGGTCATTCGCGATTTTCGCCTGCTGGGGCGGCTGGGCATCTATGGGACGGTGGATGCGGGCGCGGCGCTGACGCTGCTCACCCGTTTGCAGGATGAGGTCGAGGACGTGGAGTTGGTGGGCGAGTACGGGACGTCCCTCTTTTCGTTGGCGCGGGAGACGAAGGACGCCTGGGAGATCGCCGAGCTGCTGGAAGCTGGGCGGCTGACCTGCGCCGTGGTGGCGGAGGTGCAGGAGTTCATCCAGGGCCACCGTACGCGCAACGCGACCGTGATCAAGGCGGACGGCGAGCCGCTGACCATCGGCGACGTGAAGGCCTTTATGCGCGGCCGCCTGATGGTGTACGGGCTGGACGACGACGACGCCACCATCTTCAGCCAGGGCCGCGACGCGGGCGTGCCGCACAATCGCGGCGATGCGGCCATGCCGCTACAGTTGGGCAAGAGCATTATTTTCGACATCTTTCCGCGCGGGGGCAGCGGCTATTATCACGACCTGACGCGCACGTGGTCGCTGGGCCATGCCACCGACGAGGTGCAAGCCGCGTGGGACCAGTGCAAGGAGATCTTCGACCTCTCGATCGCGGCGCTCAAGCTGGGCGTGCCGTGCAGCGAGCTTCAGGTGATGACCTGCGACTACTTCGAGGCCAAGGGGCATCCGACGCCCCGGACCCATCCGGGGACGCACGTGGGTTATGTGCACAGCCTGGGGCATGGGATCGGGCTGGACATCCACGAGGACCCGCGCCTCAGTTGGGCGGCGGGGAATAGCACGGTCTTTCAGCCGGGTCACGTCTTTAGCGTGGAGCCGGGGCTATACTACCCCGAGCGCGGGTTTGGGGTGCGGATCGAGGATTCGGTCGGGTTCGACGAGGCGGGCGAGCTGGTCTATTTGAGCCACTACCCGTATGACCTGGTGATCCCAATGAAGTGACAGGCAATCTGCGATCCGGGCCGCGCAACCGCCGCCCGGATCGCAGGTGGGACCGGCTAGTCGGCGGCCGCGGTGGCGTGGTCCCGTTCGTAGGCGATGACGTCGTCGATGATCTGGGCCAGTTCGCGCTGGGCGCGCCAACCGATGGCGTGCTGAATCTTGGTGGTATCGGGGACGCGGCGGCGCATGTCCTCGAAGCCGGGCGCATAGGCTTCGCTGTAGGGGACATAGCGCAGCTCCGAGGCGCTGCCGCTCCTGTCGATGACGGCCTGGGCCAGTTCGTTGATGGTAGTCTCGGTGTTGCTGCCGATGTTGTAGATCTCGCCCGCGGTGGTATCGGGGCGGTCAAGCAGCGCCTCGACCGCGGCGATGGTGTCCTGCACATGGCAGAAGCAGCGGCTCTGCTGGCCGTCGCCATAGACCGTGATGGGCTGTTCGTGCAGCGCCTGGCGCACGAAGCGGGGGATGACCATGCCATAGCGCCCGGTCTGCCCCGGCCCGACGGTGTTGAAGAAGCGCAGGACGGTGACCGGAAGGCCATGCTCGCGATAAGCGGCCAGCGCCAGGAACTCGTCCAGGAGCTTGGAGGCGGCATAGCTCCACCGGCTGCGGCTGGAGGGGCCTAGCAGCAGGTCGTCTTCTTCGCCAAACGGAATCTTGGCGCCTTTGCCATAGACTTCGCTGGTGCTGGCGATGAGCGTACGGCAGCGATAGCGCCGCGCTGCGGCCAGGACGGCATGGGTGCCCAGCACGTTGGTTTCGATGGTTTCCGTGGGGCGCTCGACCACCAACTGCACGCCCACGGCGGCGGCCAGATGGACGATGGCGTCGGCCTGGCTAGCCAGGCGGTCGAGCACGAGCGAGTTGTCCAGCGAGTCGATGGCGAAGGAATAGCCCGGACTGCCCTGGAAGGCGCGGATGTTGGCGATGCTGCCGGTGCTCAGGTCGTCGAGGACGGCGATCGTATCCCCGCGTGCCAGGAGGCGGCGGGTCAAGTGGCTGCCGATGAAGCCTGCGCCGCCGGTGATCAAAACGTGCATGGTGATAGCCCTCACAAATGGCCTGGAGAATGTCTGCAATCGACCCATTATAGCAGATCGCCGCGGGTGGGCGCACGCCCAAAGGTTTGACGCTGCCCTAGCGGGCGGGTACAATGATCGCCATGATGCCCGGCGTTCCACTCCAGGTTGACCTTCAGATTGACCGCACCGACGAGGGCTGGTTGAGCCAGGTGCGCCGTTCGCCGGCGGGCCGGGGCGAAAGCCGCTTTGTCAACCCGTTCCGACCGCGCGACTTGCAGCGCGTGTGGGAGGCGATCCACGCGGCGCAAACGGCGGGCCAGGCAACCGGGCCGCAGAAGGCGCTGATCCAGGATGTGGGGCGGCGGCTCTTCGAGGCGGCCTTCGTGGGTGAGGTGTTGGGCTGTCTGCGGGCGAGTTTTGACGAAGCCGCCATGACGCAGGACCGGCTGCGCATCCACTTGGACCTCAGCAGCCGGGTCGAACTGGAGTCTTTGCCCTGGGAGTTTCTCTATAACCCCGAACGCAGCGAGTTTGTGAGCTTGTCGCTGCAATCGCCGCTGGCGCGCTATGTGGACCTGCACGCCCGTGTGCTGCCCATCCGCGCGCCCCAGCCGCTGCGGATGCTGGCGGTGTTGGCCGGGCCAAGCTCGTATCCGCGGGTGGACGTTGACCACGAGTGGCTTGATCTGCTGGACACCATCGACTTCCTGGGACGCGACGGCCGTCTGATCGTGGAGCGCCTGACCAAGCCGACGCTGCTGGACCTTCAGCGCAAGCTGCGCCAGAGCGAGTATCACCTGCTGCACTTTGTCGGACATGGCGTGATGGACAAGCTGACCGGCGAGGGGCAGTTGATCCTGGAAGATGAAATGGGACGCAGCCGCCCGGTGAATGGGCAGCATTTGGGCGCGCTGCTGCGGGACCACACCACGCTGCGCTATGTGATGCTGGCCGGGCCGACACGCTCGGCGGTGGACTCCGATTATCGGGGGCTGCTGGATGTGGCGCGCAGTCTGGTGCAGCGCGGCATCGCGGCCGCGGTCGTGCCGCAGATGCGCGCCGCGCACGGCGATTGGCTGGCTTTTTGCCGCGAGGTGTATACGCGCTTGGCGGAGTGGCAGCCGGTCGACGAAGCGGTGGTGCACGGTCGCCAGGCCATGTTTGCGCTGGCGGAGGATGTGGGGTGGGGCGCGCCGGTGCTCTTTACGCGGGCGGCGGACGGCCTGCTCTTTGACGATGGGCGCAGCATGAAGCCGGTCGCGCCGGAGACGTTGGAGCAGCGCGTGCTCTCGCGCTTGAACAGCTTGAGCATTCTCTCGGCCAGCCGGGAAACAATGGCGCGCTGGAGCGATGACCTGTCGGAGCCGCCGCGCAGCGACAATAGCTAAGACGACGAGACTCTACCAAGCAAGGAAAAAGAAACGATGAGCAAAGCAAATATCGGCTTGATCGGTTTGGCGGTCATGGGCCAAAACCTGGTGCTTAACTTGGAGCGTAACGGTTATACGGTGGCCGTCTTTAACCGCACCACGGCGACTATGCAGGAGTTCGTGGCCGAGCATCCCGACAAGAAGCTGGTGGCGTGCACGACGCTGGCAGAACTGGTGGCGAGCTTGGAGCGGCCGCGCCAAATCCTCATCATGGTCAAGGCGGGTAGCGGTGTGGACGCGGTGATCAACGGGCTGGTTCCGCTGCTGGAGCCGGGTGATTTGATCATGGACGGCGGCAACAGCTATTATCCGGACACCGAGCGCCGCAGCATTGACCTCACGGCCAAGGGGCTGAACTTTATGGGCGTGGGCATCTCCGGTGGGGAGGAGGGCGCGCTCTGGGGGCCGAGCATTATGCCCGGCGGCCCCCAGGAAACCTGGGCCATGGTCCAGGACAAGTTGCAGGCCATTTCCGCCAAAGCGCCGGAGGACGGCAAGCCGTGCGTGGTCTATCTGGGGCCGCGCGGCGCAGGTCATTATGTGAAAATGGTTCACAACGGCATTGAATATGGCGATATGCAGTTGATCGCCGAGGCGTATGACATCTTGCAGCGGGCGCTGGGGCTGAGCGCGGCGGAACTGGCGGAAATTTTCACCGAATGGAACCAGGGCGAACTGGACAGCTTCCTGATCGAGATCACGGCCAAGATTTTCCGGCGCGTGGACGAGGAGACGGGCCAGGCGCTGGTGGACCTGGTGCTGGACAAGGCGGCGCAGAAGGGCACGGGCAAGTGGACGAGCCAGGACGCGCTGGACATCGGCGCGCCGATTCCGACCATCAACGCGGCGGTGGTGGGACGCATTATCTCCAGCCTCAAGGATGAGCGCGTGGCGGCGAGCCAGGTGCTGCCCGCCCATGCCGAGACGAGCTATGCGGGCGACAAGGCGCAGCTAATCGACGCCGTGCGCCAGGCGCTCTATGCCAGCAAGATCAGCGCCTATGCTCAGGGGATGGCCTTGTTGCGGATGGCGAGCGAGGAGTACGAATACAAGCTGAATTTGGGCGAAGTGGCGGCGATCTGGCGGGCGGGGTGCATCATCCGCGCCCGCTTCCTCAACCGCATCACCGAGGCGTTTGTGCGCCGCCCCGACCTGCCTAACCTGCTGCTGGACGAGCATCTCGGCCAAGCGGTGGCGGATCGGCTGCCCGCCTGGCGGCATGTGGTACAGACCGCGGTCGGACTGGGGATTCCGGTCCCGGCCATTAGCGGGAGCCTGGCTTATTACGACAGCTATCGCAGCGCGCGGCTGCCCGCCAATCTGATCCAGGCGCAGCGCGACTACTTTGGCGCACACACCTATGAGCGCATCGACAAGCCGGGCATCTACCATTCCAACTGGGAGCCGGCCGGCGCGCACGCGTAGAGACGTAATGCTGGTCATTCCGACGAGTCTGCGAGGAGGAATCTCTCCGGCGGGCAATGCGTCTCCAGAGCAGAGAGATTCCTCGGCTGCGCCTCGGAATGACAGGGTTCGCCGGTACTGAGTAAGGCGTGAGAGCATAGATGATGAATCGTTGGACCTGGGTATTTGTGGCGCTGTTGGTGGCGGGGCCGGTGTGGCTGTGGGTCAGCCGCGTGCCGGCTGAGGCGCAGACCGTTAACCTCAACCCTGACCCGGCGGTGGGACGGCCCGCGCCGGACTTTGCGCTGACCACGCTGGACGGCAAGGGCTTTCGCCTGAGCGATCTGCGCGGGAAGCCGGTGGTGATCAACTTCTGGGCGACCTGGTGCGCACCGTGCCGGAGCGAGATGCCCAGCTTGCAGACCGCGGCCACACGCTTCGATGATGCGGTCGTGGTGGTCGGCGTGGACCAGGGCGAGGATGCGCGGACGGTCCAGGCGTTTGTGGACGAACTGGGCGTGACCTTCCCGATCCCGCTGGACAAGGAGATGGTCGCCAGCGAACGTTACAACGTGAAGGGGCTGCCGACCACGTACTTTGTGGACGCGGAAGGCGTGATCCGTCACCTGTGGGTGGGCGAGATGAACAGCGTAATCCTGGCGGAAGGGATCGCGAAGGTCTGGCCGTGAGGGATCCATCTGCTCAGTCGTAGGCGCGGTTTTCATGCCGCACACATCGGGTGAGCACGGCCCCGGTTACGATTCCCTGATTGTTTCCTTGATGTGGCACATACGGCCCGGCCTCACGACGAGGTCGGGCCGTTGTTTTCGGCGGCGAGCGCGGGCAGACCGAGGATCAGCACCCACACCAGCATGAGGTCGGGCACGGCGTAGCTCAGGTCGATCAGGCCGTGGGCCAGCGCGGCGGCGGTCGCGGCGAGCAGCCCCAGCCAGAGCGCGGCGTCGTCGCGGGAAGCGGCGGCCCACAGCCGCCGCCACAGGCCGGTGATCCCGGCGGCGAACCAGGCGATCAGCAGCGTCAGCCCCGGTAGCCCCAGCCGCGTCCAGCCGTCCAGCAGCCAGTTGTGCGGGTGATTGAGGTTTGGCTCCTGCCAGGCGGCGGGCAGCAGGTAGATGCTGCGGAAGGCGTAGAGGAAGTTGTCCGGCCCGACGCCTAGCCACGGATGGTCCAGCGCCATCTGCCAGGCGCTGCGCCACAGATAGACGCGCAGCAGGCCGGTCCCTTGGCTGAAGTCGAACAGGTTGCGGAAGCGTTCCGTGGCGAGGAAGGGCATGAGGCCGAGCAGGGCGATGGCCGCGGCCGCGGCGATACCCCAGAGTGGCCGCCGCGTGCCCACGGTGCTCCCGCCGCGGCGGCGCGCCAGGAGCACCCCGCCGATCCACAGGACGGCCAGCCCTGTGGGCAGTCCCAGGACCAACGCGCCTTTGCTAAAGGTAAGGAGCAGGGCCGCGCCCAGGACCGCGGAGCCTGCCAGCGCGGCCAGGCGGGTGGCCGTGGCGCGCACATAGAGTGTTAGCGCCAGCGTGACCATGAGGCCGCGCTCCAGATAGAGGGCCAGGTTGTTGGGCGAGCCGTAGAGCGCCCGCACGCGGCGCACGCCTTCGGCTTCGATGAGCCGCGTGTCGCCAACGAAGTGGGCCAGGCCGATGAGCGCCATAGCCGTCGCGCCCGCCAACCACGCCGCCACCAGCCGCCGGTAGACGTGCGGGGTGGGGTCGCTGCGGCAGGCGGCGAGCAGGACGCTCAGCAGCGCGGCCGCCAGGAAGACGGTGCGGACTTCGCGCAGGGCCGGGCCGGGATAGACGGCGGCGGTCGCGCTGACCAGCGCCCAGCCTGCCAGCAGACCCACCCAGGGCACGCCGCGGGGACGGGTGATCGTATGGCCGCCGGGGGCGGTTAACAGCCAATGCCCCAGGCTGACGGCAAGACCGCCCCATGCGCCCAGGTCGATCAGATTGGTGGCGCGGCCGGGCAGGATGGGCACGGTCTGGCTGAAATAGAAGGGCAGGGCAAAGAGCCAGGCCATGGCCCACAGCGACGGCGCGACGAGCGCCGCATAGCCGAGCAGCGCCAGCCCCAGCGGGCCAAGCCACCAGATGCGCGTGAGCATAGCGGCCGCGACCAGAGCTGCGCCGAGCGCGCCAATCGCCTCGCGGCGGGCCGCGGTCGTGACGGGGCCGACAAGCCACGCCAGGAGCCGTGGGAGGCGGAGTAGGGCGAGGAGGCGCGCCGTGGCGGCTGACGGCCAGGTCCAGGCGAGCAGCCCCACGCCCAGCAGCGCCAGCAGGATCGGCGGCCAGAGGGGTGCGCGCGGCGCAGGCAGCGCGTCCACGGCGACGCCGCGCAGGGGTGTCTGCGCCCAACTACGCCACACCTCGACGCGTACCGTATGCGGCTGCGTGGGCTCCCCGGCGCGATGGACCACCACCCAGACCGGGGGCGATCCGGCCAGTTCAGGCGCGTACAGGGTGCGATAGCCAGCCGGTTGACCCAGGCGGTTGGTGTTGCCCGCGAGGACGGCCAGGCGGTTGGCGGGCGCACTGTCTACCGTGACATAGAGATAGCCCCAGTAGTCGCCCGGCGCAAGGCTGAGCGCGAGGTCGCGGCCGGTGTAGGTAAAGGTGAGCACGCCGGACGGTGCGAGCCACGGGTCGGCCGGTTCGGACGGGTCCGCCCCATCGGGGCTGATGCGCCAACCGGCGTCATAGACGAGGCTGGGCGCATCCATCTGCGCGACGACGCCGGGCCGCAGCGACGCGGCGCGGGTCGGCGGGGCTACCTCGGCCGGGAGCGCGGCGCGGCCGGCCAGGGCAATGAGCGTGGCGGCAAGGAGCAGGCAGATCACGCCGGCCAGGCGGAGTTGGCGAGTCTGGGAAGGCGGCGAGCGGCGCATAGGCGCATGGTATCATAGGGCGGGCCGGTGCGGGAAGCGGTCGCCGGTGGGTGAGAGATGGCGCGCCCGGCGCGCCGCAGAATTGACCGGCCAGCGGGGGACGGCTATAATACTCTTTGTGCCTTTTTTCGGTCTCCAAGTGGAACGGGGGAGCGGGCGGCCATGACCGAACGCGACGACGAGTATCCTGAAGGGACATTAGAGGAACACGCGGCGACGGTCAGCGAACGGCTGAGCGGGCGCACGGTGTCGGTGCAGGCGAGCCGCGTCGGTCGTATCGAAGGCGGCCAGGTGCATCTGCACAATTCGTCGGCGGTCCGGGTGAACGCGCGTGCGCTGCAACTGGAAAACTCGGCGGCGGGTATGGTCTCGGCGGGCACGGTCGAAGCGCATGATTCCGCCACCGGCGCTGTGGTGGCGCGCGCGGCAACGCTCCACGATACGTCGACGCCGCTGGTCATCGCGGGGCGCGTGCACGGGGAGACGATTCACACGGTGGTCTTGGTGGCGGGCCGGGTGGACGGCGTCGTCCATGCGATGTTGACGCCGCTGACGGCTGTGGCCGTGGGCGCGGGGTTCGGGCTGGCTGTGACGGGGCTGCGGTGGTTGGGCCGGGCGCTTGTGCGCCGGACGACCGGCACGCTGCGCAGCGAGCCATCGGTAAAGTAAACTGATCTTATAGCGGATTTTCGACTGTTCAGAGGAGTAGCATCCATGTCCGAATTGACTTTGGCGGCCCAGCCCCGCGCCTTGACCGGGCGCAAGGTGCGGCAACTGCGGCGGGAAGGGCTGGTGCCGGTGGTGGTCTATGGCAAGACCCAGGCGCCGGTGAATTTGCAGGTACAGGCGCGCGCGTTGGACCTAACGCTGCGTCGCGGCGGGTTTTCGCAGTTGGTGACGGTAAATGTGGACGGCGGCGGCGTGCACAATGTGCTCGTCCGTGATATTCAGCGCCATCCGGTCACCCATGCGTTTACGCATGCGGACCTGTATGCCGTCAACATGGCTGAGAAGCAGGAAGTCAGCGTCCAGGTGGTGGGTGTGGGTAAGCCCATCGGCTTGACGACCGGCTTTATGGTCTTGCAGCAAATGGACGCGGTGGAGATCAGTGCACTGCCGGCGGACATCCCGGCGGTGATCGAGGTGGACATCAACGGCCTGGACCTGGAAGCGCCGGTGAGCGTTGCCGATCTGCCCGCGCTGCCCGGCATCGAGTACTTGGACGCGCCGGACGAGCACGTCTTTGTGTTGATCGCCACGCGCGAGGAAGAGGTAGAGGAAGTGGTGGCCGAGGAAGTCACGGCCGAGCCCGAACTCGTGGGCCGCGTCAAGCCGGAAGAGGAAGAAGCCGAGGACTAATCCGTCCGGATCCAGTCTTGGGCGCAATTCGGTGTGGATGGACGCCGTCTCCCCTGTGGGAGGCGGCGTTTTCTATTGGGGCGCGTTCAAGGGAGCGACGAGAAACTGCAGCGGGTCCACGGCGATCCCGTAGATGCGGAGTTCCCAGTGCAGGTGCGCGCCGGTGCTCAGGCCCGTGTTACCGACCAGCCCCAGCACATCGCCGGTGGCGACCTGCTGACCGGGCGTGACCTTGATTTCGCTCAGATGCCAATAGCCGGAAAAGACGCCGCCCCCGTGGTCCAAGATGACGGCGTTGCCGCGGACGCTGAGCGTTTCGGCCAGCACCACCACGCCGTCGCCGGGGGCCGTGATGGGCACGCCGGGCGGCACACCAAAGTCCTGCCCCTCATGATAACTGGCATAGGGGCCGCCATTGTAGCTGCGGCGCGTCCCGAAGGGGCTGGTGGTGGGATACTCCGCCGCGATGGGGCGGGTAAAGGGCGCAGTCCACAAGAGTTGCGGGCTGCGTTGGGACCACACTGTGGTCACCTTCACCCGTTCCGTCTCCACGAGCGCGGGGTCCAGCAGCCCGCCGCGGTCGGGCGGCAGGTTGATTTCCTGACTGTCATAGGGGCCGGCGGCGACGGGCACGGGCCAGGTCTGCTGGAGCATGACGCCGTTGGTCGAGGTATAGGCGACGGACATCCAGTAGATCGAGGGGGCCAGCAAGGCGGGCACGGGCAGGTAGGCGAACTGGCGCAACGGGTCGCCGTCCACCGGCAAGAAGGTGATGGGCAGCCCGTTCCAGTCGGCGGCGAGCGCCGTCGGGCGGCGCGTCTGCACCACGACGCGCCCCGTCCGCCCTTGTAGCAACTGCGCGGGGACCTCGACGTCGCGCACCGCGCCAAAGCGCACGGGCGTGGCCTGGACCGCCGCGCGGGGGACGGCCAGCGGCTGGCCGGGGAACAGGCGTGCGGCGGGATCAAGCCCGTTGACGCCGGCCAGTTGGTCCGTTGTCTGGCCATAGCGGGCGGCGACGTCGGCCAGGCTGTCGCCAGGGAGGGCGCTCACCCGCGCCAGGTCGGCGGCGGGCAACGCCACGGCTGTGCCCGCTTCCGGGATGAGCAACTCGCGGCCTACTTCCAGCAGGTTAGGGTCGGTAATGCCGTTGACCGCGACGAGATCGTCCAAGGAGACGCCAAACTGCTGAGCGATGAGGAAGAGCGTGTCACCGGGGGCGACCGTGTAGGTACGGACGCCGGTGGCGTCTTGGGCCAAGACGAGCGTCGCCGGCGCGCACAGTAGCCACGCCGCGAGGCACGCGACGATCCACGCGGCTAGGCGCGGCCGCGGGCAGCGGTGGTCAAGCAGGCAATGCACGCCCGGTCTAGGCTGCCGCGCCGGTGTCCACGACGGTGTAGACGTCGGGCTTGAGGACGCCGATGTAGGGGAGGTTGCGATAGAGTTCATTGTAGTCTAGCCCGTAGCCCACCACGAAGTCGTTGGGGATGGAGAAGCCCACCCAGTCCACGACAATATCCACCTCACGGCGTTCGGGTTTGTCCAGCAAGGTAACGATACGGAGCGAGTCGGGCTGGCGTTCCTGCAAGATACGCAGCAAGTAGCTGAGGGTATGCCCGCTGTCGATGATGTCTTCCACAATCAGGACGTTGCGACCCTCGATGGACTGGTTGAGGTCCTTGAGGATGCGCACGACGCCGCTGGAGCGCGTGCCTGCGCCATAGCTGCTGGTCGCCATGAAGTCAATCTCATGGGGGATCGTGATATAGCGCATGAGGTCGGCCATAAAGACGATGCTGCCCTTGAGCACGGAGATCATCAGCAGGTCTTGGCCGTGGTACGCGTCGGAGATCTGTGCGGCCAGTTCACGGATGCGCGCCTGGAGGGTGGCGGCGTCCACGAGGACGCGCTCGATGGTCTGATCCAGAGTGTGACCGGCGAGGGCCGGCGGGATGCGGTGGGGCATGGCGTCACTCCTTGGCGGCGGCAAAAGCGGCGAATATCAGCGCGCCAGCGACGGGCGCAGCGAGTCGAAACCGGGATCGAGCAGCGGCGCGGCCAGAATCGTGGCGGCGGGGTCGCCGGTCGTGACCGCAACCGTGGCGGCGGAGTCGGCGGCGGGCGTGGGGTCTACGACGGCCGCGACGACTGCATTCGCGGCCAGGGCCGGAACGTCGTCGTCACCCAGGGTCGCCGCCTGTTCCAGCGGACCGGCAGCCGTCACCAGCGGCGCATAGACCCAGGCCGCGCCGCTGTCGGCGGCGACCTGCCACCAGTCGGGATGGGCCGGATGTTGGCCCAAGATGGGTAGGGCCGCGCCCGCGGCGACTTGCCCCGCCAGGTCATAGTCTACGCCGGGACCGGCGCGCAGGTTCACCAGCCCGGCGCTGACAAAGGCGGTCGGGGTGGTGGGGGGTGGGGCTGGTGTGGGCGTCGGTGGCGCGCCCAGAGGGCTCCCGGCCAGCGCGGCGGTCACGGCGATGGCGCCGCCCGCCTTGAACTGGGCGCTGTAGGTGGCGGACAGGCCGATGAAGAGGTCGCCAAAGGCGGCGCTTGGCTCGATGTACGAGCCTTCGGGCCATTCGTTAAAGCTGTTGATGACGATCCAGTTGGGGCGGCTGGCGATGGCCGCTTGCCAGCTTTGCGCGTAGTATGCGCCGCCTGCGCGGTCGCGGGCGAAGCCGCCGCGGATGCGAGTGTCGTCGTAGCCGGGCATGACCGTGGCGACCCACAGCTTGTACGCGCCGGTGGACTGGCGCGCTTGTTCGACAAGCGCGGCAAACTTGGCGTTGGTCGCGGTCAGGTCGGCGGGCGGGTTCCAGGTGTTGGAATAGAGATGATGCCCGTCAAAGACGGCTAGATAGCTCGTGTCCACGCCTTCGGAAATCCACAGGCTGCTGTAATTGGGGTCGGCCTGGCTGCGGATGGCGCGCCAGGTATCCACGCCATAGAGCGTAGGCCGCCAGAAGAAGACGACCGGGCGACCGTCGGCGCGCAGAAAGGCCGGATGGTTGGCGTGGGTTCCCAAGAGGTGTTGCAGCGCCGCGGTGACGTCGCCGCTCCCGCCGAAGAAGGGCGAGGTCGTCTCAAAGAGGACGCCGACCTTGAAACCGCGGGCGTTAGCTTCCTCCAGCATGGCGGCCAGGTTGGTTTCAGTCTGGTTGGGGCCGCCGCCGGGACCATACCAGGCGACGAGAAAGGCGTCGATGCCCGCGGCCTTGGCCTGGTCGATCTGGCGGCCCATGACGCCGCGGTCGCGGCTGGCATACGGCTCGGCGGGCAAGTCGCTGAGCTTGTCGTAGGTCCAGGTGGCTTCGTCGTACCAGGGGTAATAGAAGGCCAGCACCAGTGGGTCGCCCGTGCTTTGGGCGTGGGCAGGCGTGACGGCGGCGGCCAACAGCGCCGCGGCCAGCCATACGGCCCAGCGCGTGGGCAAGCGGAGTCGGGTGAGGAAAGCGAGTGGTCGGCGCATCACAGTGGCGATCGTACCATGCGCGGGGCGGTGGGCAAAATCTTTGGCCGTGGCTGGGGCGATCCCTGAGACCGGCCGCGGTAGGGGATGCTGCTCAGAAAGGGGATGCTTCACTTCATTCAGCATGACAGCCGCGCGCGGGATTCACCGGCAGCCGGCTAGAGTCTGTTATGGACTTTGGACCATGAAGGCGACGAAGCGATGGGCCATCA
>CAYJQA010000056.1:12723-15285 GCA_964372065.1 uncultured Litorilinea sp. | reverse complement strand
CGGCGAAGCTGCCGCGCGTCTGGCGCGCCAACTTCTATCGCATCGAGCGACCGCGCGGCCGTGATCCGGAATTCAGTTGTTGGTCGCCCACCATGAGCGACCCCGCCGACTATCATCGTCCGGCCTTCTTTGGCTTTCTGAGCTTGGCCTAGCCGCCCTTCCACCACCCACCCAACGCAGAGGACGCTCCCACTCATGGTCAAGATCCTACTCGACACCGACATCGGTTCCGACATCGACGACGCCGTGTGTCTCGCCTATCTCCTGGCGCAGCCCGCCTGTGAGCTGCTCGGCATCACCACCGTCAGCGGCGAGCCGGTCAAACGTGCCCGCATCGCGTCCGCCATCTGCCGCAATATGGGCCGCGACGTGCCCATCTGTCCGGGTGTAGAGAACCCGTTTCTCATCGCGCCGCTCCAGCCCGCCGCGCCTCAGGCCGCCAAGCTGGATGCCTGGCCGCATCAAGCCGAGTTCCCCACGGGCGAAGCGGTCGAGTTTCTGCGCCGTACCATCCGCGCCCACCCGCACGAGATCACCCTACTGACCGTCGGCCCGCTTACCAACATCGCCTTGCTCTTTGCCGTCGACCCGGAAATTCCCGCGCTGCTCAAAGAGCACGTTCTCATGGCCGGTGTCTTTAGCGACGACCGCCCCACGCGCAAGTTTAAGACCGAGTGGAACGCCAAGCTCGACCCCCACGCCACCGCGATGGTCTACGCCGCGGCCACACCCGCCCACCGCTCCTTCGGCCTGGACGTCACCACGCACGTCACCATGCCCGCCGCAGAAGTGCGCCGCCGCTTCGCCATCCCGGCCCTGCGCCCCGTGGCCGACTTTGCCGAAGTGTGGTTTGCGACGCGCGACCAGATCACCTTTCACGACCCGCTCGCCGCGGTCGGCATCTTTGATCCCGCCGTCTGCACCTACGAAACGGGACGGGTCACGGTCGAGTTGGAACAAGGCGACTTGCTGGGCCAGACCAAATGGCAGCCCGCCGCCGGTGGCCCGCATCGGATCGCCCTCACCGTGGACGCCGCCCGCTTCTTCGACGACTATTTCGGTGTGTTCGCCTAATCGGAGGAAATCACCATGCAACTCTACGGTAAAGACTGGCAACGTCGCGATCTGGAGGCCCACGTCGGTCGCATCGAACAACTCGGCGGCGTACAGCGCGTGCGCCAGGTGGAGGGCCGCGGCCTTGACGTGGAACAGATTCAGGTTCGCACCGGCAGCGGCTTGGCGTTTGACGTCCTGCCCGACCGCGGCATGGACGTCTCCCTGACGTCATTCGGCGGCGCGCCCCTCAGTTGGCAAGCGCCCAACGGCGACGCGCACCCGGCCTACTTTGACGACCGCGACGAGCATTGGCTGCGCAGCGCCGCCGGCGGCCTGCTCATGACATGCGGTATGCGCCAGGTCGGCTCCCCCAATGTGGACGAGGGTGAGGAGCTTGGTCTGCATGGCCGCCTGCATCACACGCCGGCGCGCGAAGTCGGCGTCGCCACCGCCTGGGAAGGCGACGAGTACGTCATGCGCGTCCGCGGCGTGGTCGAAGAGACCATCATCTATGGCGAATTCCTGCGCTTGACGCGCACCATCACGGCGCGGCTCGGCAGCAACACTCTGGCGATCGACGACACCGTCGAGAACTTGGCCTTCACGCCCACGCCGTTCATGCTCATGTACCATTTCAATTTTGGCTTCCCGCTGCTGGACACCGCTACCCGGATCACCTATCCGTCGCGCAGCTTCGTCCCGATTGACGCCATCGCCGCGGCCGCGGGCAATCTTGGCTGGGATCGGCCTGACCCGGCCTATGTGTCCCGCGTCTATCTGCACGACGACCTGATCGCCGACCGCCGCGGCTGGGCCACCGCCGTCATCGAAAACGGCCATTTCCCGCTGCCCGGCGGCCCGCGCCCACTGGCCGTCAAGCTCGCCTGGGACACGGCTACGCTGCCCAAACTCACCCAATGGCGCATGGCCGGCGCGGGTACGCATGTGCTGGGGATCGAACCGGGCAACTGCCATGTGCGCGGTCGCGCGGCCGCTCGCGCCGAAGGCTCACTCCGCTTCCTCCAGCCTGGCGAAAGCCAGTCGTTCCACCTTACCCTATCCGTCGAACTACCGGCTGCCTAGCCGCCGCCACTCCCGGCCCGTACTGCGGTCACGAAAGGATCACGTCATGCAAGCACTCGTTTGGGAAGGCCCGCGCACCATGAACATGCGCGAGACGCCGCGCCCAACGCCCGCCCCCGATGAGGTACTGATCGCCGTTGCCTGCTCCGGCATCTGCGGCTCCGAGTTGGGCGGCTATCTCGGCCACAACTCGCTGCGTAAGCCGCCGCTCATCATGGGCCACGAGTTTACCGGCGTGATCGAGCGGTTGGGCGACGGCGTGCCGGGGATGCGCCCCGACCTCGCGCCGGGGCAGCGCGTGACCGCCAACCCGCTCATCTCGTGCGGCGAGTGCGATTACTGCCGGTCGAACCGCCCGCAGCTTTGCGTGCGCCGCAAGCTGCTGAGCGCGGCGCTGCCGGGCAGCAACGCCCAGTACGTCAC
>CAYJQA010000056.1:0-12713 GCA_964372065.1 uncultured Litorilinea sp. | reverse complement strand
GAGATCTGCGACCGCATCGCGGTGATGTATGCCGGCGAAATCGTCGAAATGGGGGAGCAGGCCGCCCAGATCAAGCCGGGTCTCGCCGTTGGTGGGCGAGTCACGGTCAACCCCCTGGTGCATAACCCGTGGTCGCGTGCCGCCCTCCAGGGCCGCCAGAACCTCAATCGTGACCGCAAGATCATCGGTATCCATCGGCCCGGCAGCTATGCCCAGTTTGTTACTGCGCCCGCCGTCAACACCTATCCTCTGCCGGACAGCCTTTCGCTGGAACACGCCGCACTTAGCGAGCCGTTGGCCTGCGCCATCCGTGCGACCAAGCTCTCCGGCGCAACGTCCACCAGCCGCGTGCTGGTGACCGGCCTCGGCCCCATCGGCCTGCTCACGGTCCAGGCGCTCGTCCAGTCCGGCGTGCGTGACCTGATCGCCACCGACACGGACCCCGACCGTCGCGCCATCGGTGTACACTTCGGCATCACCGTGCTGGACCCGCGCAGCCAGAATGTCGTGGATGTCGTGCGCGATCTGACCGGCGGCGAGGGCGTGGACATGGCCGTCGACGCCGTCGGCGCAACTGCCACCCGCCGCGAGTGCATCCAGTCCGTGGCCTGGGGCGGCAAAGTCATCTTCACCGGCCTGCACGACGAAGAGAGCAACATCCAGTCCAACTACATCATCCGGTCCGAGATCGCCATCCAAGGGTCCTTTGCCTACACCACACTGGACTTCGAGGACGCGCTGCGTTGGCTGGCCGCCGACCGCATCGTGATCGACCCCTGGCTGGTGAAAGCGCCCCTGGCCGAAGGCGGCGCGCGCTTCGAACAGCTCCTGGGCAAGCCCGGCCCCGTCGCCAAGATTCTGTTGATCTCCTGAGTGTGCTGGACTGCCAGAGAAAGGCCGCGCCCGTGATCTACGATCTACTGCTCAAGGGCGGCACCCTAATCGATCCCGCGCAGTCGCTTCACGTTCGGCGGGACGTGGCTTTTCGCGACGGCCTCGTCGCCGCGGTGGGCGAGGAATTGCCCACCGCCGATGCCGCCGAAGTGGTGGACTGCCGCGGCGTCTATGTCACGCCCGGACTCATCGACCTGCACGTCCATGTCTTCTGGGGCGTCAGCCACTATGGCATCGACCCCGATGCTACCTGTCTCGCCCACGGCGTGACCACGGTGGTCGACGCGGGTTCGGCCGGGGCCGATACCTTTCCGGGTTTCCGCAAGTTCATCGTCGAAGCCAGCGCGACGCGCGTCTTTGCCCAACTGAATATCGCGTCCCAGGGCATGCTCAACGCCGACATCGGCGAGTTCGACGACATCCGCTACGCCCGCGTCGACCGCGCCCTGGCGACCATCGAGCAGAATCGCGATGTGATCCTGGGCGTCAAGGTGCGCCTGACGCGCCACAGCTTGGTCAGCGAGGCGTCCGGGATTCGTCCGCTGCACCTAGCGCGCGAGGCCGCCGACGCCGCCGGGCTGCCCATCATGGTCCACCCGCAAGATGCCTGGTGCGCTTCGCTCGACGACATCCTGGCCGTCATGCGCCAGGGCGACATCCTCACGCACTGCTTTCACAGTATGCCCTGTGGCATCTTCGACGTGCGCGGCCTGGTCCGCGACTCCGTACGCGACGCCATCGCGCGCGGCGTCATCTTCGACGTGGGCCACGGCGCGGGCAGCTTTAGCTGGAACGCCGTGGAGTCCGCCCTCGAACAAGGCATTCTCCCTACCACCATCTCCAGCGACCTGCACGTCTATAATGTCAACGGCCCGGTCTTCGACCTGGTGACCACTGCGTCCAAGTTCCTGCATCTGGGCCTGCCTCTGGAAGACGTCATCGCCAAGATCACCGCCGTGCCGGCCCAGGTCATCCACTACGCCAACCGCATCGGCACGCTGGTCCCCGGCGCATGGGGCGACGCGACGCTCCTTGCACTGGAGACCGGAGCCTTCCCATTGCTCGATTCGCACGGCGTCGCCCGCACTGGCCGCCAGCGCCTCGTCCCGGTTGGCGCCGTCCGTGGGGGCGCAGTCTATCACGCACAAGCTGTGTCCGCGCCCCATGCCCACCACCATCAGCCTTGAGCAGTTCGGAGCCAGCCCCTACTCATGACCATCGCCTCTGAAGCCGCTGCCTGGCTGAGTCGCCTCGTCCAAATCCCGTCCGTGACCCCGGTCCAGGCCGGGCCAAACGCCGGTGAACCGGGCGAAGCTCAGATCGCTGCCGCCCTTGCCGGCTGGTTTGCCGGCCTTGGCGGCAGCGTCGAAACCGAGGAAGTCCATCCAGATCGCCCCAGCGTCTACGCCATCTGGCCGGGCCGCACCGACGCCTGGGTCGCCGTGGACGTCCACACCGACACCGTCGGTGTGGAGCAAATGACCACCGCGCCCTTCTCCGGTGCAATCGAAAACGGCCGTGTCTGGGGCCGCGGGGCCGTGGATACCAAAGCCACCTTGGGCGTGCTTCTTGCGCTGCTCGAGCATATGCGTGCCACCGGGCAGACGCCCATGCCCAGCCTGATCATCGGGGCCACCGTGGACGAGGAGTTCGGCGCAACCGGAGCGCCCGCCTTCGCGGCCTGGTTAGCCCGCCGCCCGTTCGCCATCGCCCAGATCGCCGTGGCCGAGCCGACCGGGTGTGTGCCCGTCTTCGGTCATCGCGGCGTGGCGCGCTTTGAACTGACATTCCGCGGCGTGCCTGCCCACTCGTCTCAGCCGGACTTAGGCCAAAATGCCATCGTCGCCGCGGCGTCCACCATCCTGGCCTATGCCCAGGAGCACGCGCGGATCCAGCAGGTCCCGCCCGCGGTGGTGGGTCGCGCCAGCCTGACCAGCACCGTCGTCCACGGAGGCACGGGAATCAACGTTGTCCCTGACCTCTGCACCCTCATGGTGGACCGCCGCATCGTGGACGGCGAAGACCCCGTCGCCGTGATCGACGCGCTGCACGGCCTGGCCCAGACCGCGGGCGCTCTGCCCGTCGACATTCGCCGTCTGCGCGAGATTCGCGCCTTTTTGCAGACCCCGGATTCGCCCCTGATCGCCAACCTGGCCGCGTGGTCCGGTCAGCGCCCCCGCGTCGCGCCCTATGGGACCAACGCTTGGGCCTACCTGAACCTGCCCGCCGAGAAAGTCGTGATCGGACCCGGCTCCATCGATCAGGCGCACGGCGCGGAAGAATGGGTGGAGGTCGACCAACTCGGCAAAATGGCCGCGATCTATGCGCGCTGGTGGGGTATCACCCTATGACGGAGACGGTCGCCGCCCGGTTCGTGCCGGGGCTGCAACTGAACACCCGCTTCTACTGGGAGGCCGTCCGCCCGTTGGTCCTGCGCTTCGCTCCAGGCGTGCGCCATTCCGCCGCGCTGATTGGTTATGGCTCGGATGTGTTGGGCTTCGACACCTCCATGTCCACGGACCATAACTGGGGCCTGCGCCTTCAGATATTTCTGGATCCCGACGACCATGTCCGCTACGCCGCTGACCTCGCCGGTTACCTGCGCGGCGAGCTTCCCGCCACGTTTCTGGGCTACTCGGTCCACTTCAGCCGCCCCAATCTCGACGACAACGGCACGCAGGTGGCCGCAGCCTATACTGACGGCCCGGTCAACCATCTCGTCGAGGTGGCGACGGTCGCGGCGTATACACAGCGCTATCTTGGCGTGCAGCCCGACCAGCCCCTGACGCCAACCGACTGGTTGCTCCTGCCCGAACAGAAGCTGCTGGAGTTCACCGCCGGGCGCGTATTCCACGACGGCCTCGGCAGCCTGGGCGCCGCCCGCGCCCGCTTTGCCTACTATCCGCGCCAGGTGTGGCTGTGCCGGTTAGCCGCCGGCTGGCAGCGCATCGCCGAGGAGGAGGCATTTCATGGCCGCACCGGCGATCTTGGCGATGAAACCGGTTCGTGGCTCATCGCCGCGCGGCTGACGCGTGCGCTCATGCAGCTTTGCTTTCTCTACGCCCGCCAGTATGCTCCGTACACCAAATGGCTCGGTACCGCGTTCGCGCGTCTCGCCATCGCGTCCGATCTCGCGCCCCACTTGGCCGTCGTGCGCACCGCCGCCGATTGGCGCGTGCGAGAAGACGCCCTGACGCAGGCGTTCGTCCGCCTCGTCGCTGAGCACAATCGGCTCGGCGTCACAGACCGGATCGATCCCACTGTACGCAACTACTTTGGCCGGCCCTTTCGTGTCATCAAGGCCGATCGCGTGAGCGAAGCGATCGCGGCGCGGATCTCCGACCCCATTCTATCCCGCGTCGCGACCGGTCTCGGCGCGGTCGACCAGTTCACCGATTGTGTTGCCGTGGCCAGTAGCGCGGCCATCGCCGCGCGATTGCGCCCCGTCTTCGCGTTGACCCCATCCTAGCTGAGGAGACCATGCCATGCGCCTAGTACAATTTGAAGATGCCGCAGGCCAACGGACCGTCGCCGCCGTCAGCGCCGACGGGCAGGCACTGCGCGTGCTGCACAACACGCTCTCTGTGCGCGAGTTGGCCCTGGACGCCTACTTCCTCGGCAGGTCCCTCGAGGATTTGGCCGCCGAACGCGCCGGCGACTACGAAGTCGATTATGCGGCGGTCGTCGCCGAAAACCGGCTCCTCCTCCCGCTCGACCACCCCGACCCGGCGCACGTGATCCTTAGCGGCACGGGGCTGGACCACCTGGGCAGCGCCCAAGCGCGCGACGCCATGCACGCCAAACTCGCGGGTGCGACCGAAGAGCTGACCGACTCCATGCGCATGTTCAAACTCGGCCTCGAAGGCGGCAAACCCGCGCCCGGTCAGATCGGCGTCCAGCCGGAATGGTTCTACAAGGGCGACGGCGGTTGGCTCGTGCGCCCCGGTCACGCCCTCGAACTGCCCGATTTCGCCCTCGACGGCGGCGAGGAGCCGGAGCTAGTCGGCCTCTATGTCATTGCCGACGATGGCACGGTTCTGCGCGTCGGCTTCGCCCTGGGCAACGAGTACTCCGACCATGTGCTGGAGAAGCAGAACTACCTCTACTTGGCCCACTCCAAGCTGCGCACCTCGTCGTTCGGGCCTGAAGTGCTGATCGGCGCACCCCCCGCGGATATTCGTGGCACGTCGCGCATCCTGCGCGGCGGCGCGGAGTTGTGGTCGGCCCCGTTCCTCACCGGCGAGGCCAACATGACCCACACCCTCGCCAATCTCGAGCACCACCACTTCAAATACGGTGGATTCCGCCGTCCCGGCGACGTCCACTGTCACTACTTCGGTACGGCCACTTTGAGCTTCGCCGCGGGCATCCGGACCCAACCCGGGGACATCTTTGAGATCAGCGCCGAGCCGTTTGGCCGGCCCCTGTGCAACGCACTGCAAGCCGTCGCGGTGACAGGCAGCCAACCGATCCAAGTTAAGTCGCTCTGAGCCAGGAGATACCGCATGCTCACCGAAGCCACACGCCGGCGTTCGTTCCCCTCGTTGGAGCAGATGACCTACCTCAACACTGCCGCCGAAGGCATCCCGCCGCTGGAAGTCCACGCGGCGCTCAACCGCTACTTCGACGACAAGCAGGCGGGGATGGACGGCCGCCTGGCCCACACCGCCGAGTACCAGGCCGTCAAGGCGCTCACTGGCCGCCTCTACGGCCTCACCGCCGGCGAGATCGGCATCTGCTCGTGCAGTTCCGAGGCGTACAATCTGGCGTCGTTGGCGTTGCGTCCCCAGACCGGCGACGAAATCATCATCAACGACCTGGACTTCCCCGCCGGGTCCACGCCCTGGCTCCAGCCCACCAGTTCCGCCACCGTGCGCGTCTGGCGTGCCCGCGACAGCGGGCTGCGCGTCGAAGACTTGGTCCCGCTGCTCTCGCCCAAGACCCGCCTCGTCACCATCTCACTGGTCAGCTTCTTTAACGGCTTCCGCATCTGCCTGCCCGCCGTCGTGGAGGCCGTCCGTCGTCATTCCAATGCGCTGTTGGCGGTCGACGTCACCCAGGCGCTAGGCCGCATCCCGCTTGACCTCACCGGCGTTGATCTTGTCGTCTCCAGCACCCACAAGTGGATCCTTGCCAGCCACGGCGGCGGCTTGGTCGGCGTGCCTCAGGGCCGCGCCGCAGAGTGGACCGTGCCCGCCGGCGGCTGGTTCAACCTGGAAGACCCCTTCGGCCCTGATCGCTTAACTACCGCCATTAGCAAGCGCGGCGCGGCGAGCTTCAGCGTGGGCATGCCCAACTATCCCGCCATCTACGCCATTCGCGCCGGTCTTGACTACATTCTGCATGTCGGCGTCGAGTCCATCGACGAATGCACGCGCCCCCTGGTGCTCCAATGCCTGGCGGGTCTGCGGCGACTCCCGGTGGACATGCTCACGCCCAACGAGCCGGAGGCGATCGCCGGGATTCTCGCCTTCCGCCACCCGGCCCAGGAGGAGTTGCAGCGCCAGCTTCACGCCAACAACATCCACGTCATGGGCCAGGCCGGACGTATGCGCGTCGCTATCCACGGCTACAACACCGCCGAGGACGTCGACAATTTCCTGAACGTCTTGGCGGGGGCGCTCCGCAATGTCGCCGCGGCTTGACGCCCACGCGCATTACTTTGCGCCGGGTTACGTGGACCTGCTGCCCGCAAGCTGTCGCCGCCGCGCGCCCGACGAGATCACGCTCTACCGCGCCCTGGCCGCGCGCCATGACATCAGCCAGGTGCTGGCCATCGGCTACGAAGGCGAAAGCTGGGCCGCCGGCAATAATGCCTATCTGGCCGCGTTGGCTGCCGAGCACGCTTGGCTGCGCCCGGTCGCCTATATAACAAGCCCGGCCGATCTTACAGTCGCTCAGTTGGCAGCCTGGCAGACTGCGGGGTTCGTGGGCGTCAGTTTCTTTCTGATGGACGAGTCAGCCGCTGCCGTTCTGCCCGCAGTTGCGCCCGATGTCTGGCAGTGGCTGGCCGCGCAGCGGTGGTTGGTCAGCGTCAACTCGCGTGGTGCGCGCTGGGCCGACTGGCAGGCGGTGCTGGAGGCGGCTCCGGATTTGCGCCTGCTCGTCGCGCACTTGGGGCTGCCGCCCGCCGTGAGCGCTGCACCGGATCCGTCTATCGCGGCCGCGGCCCTTGCGACCGTCACGGCGCTGGCCGTCCATGCCAACGTTTATGTCAAGTTGTCCGGCCTGTACGCCCTCTCACAGCCCGGCCACGATTACCCGCACCGGGCCGCGTGGCCCTATATCGCCGAGTTGGCCCGCACGTTCGGCAGCCGTCGCCTGCTCTGGGCGTCCGACTTCAGCCCAGCGCTGGAGGTGGTCAGCTTCCCCCAAACCGTCGACGTCATCGCCGCCACCGGCCTCTTTGACGAGGCCGCGCTCCGGCGCATTCATGGGGAAAACCTCGCACGGCTGCTTGCCGCCGTCAACACCAAGGAGTAGTCCAATGAGCACACAAACCGCCCAGCGGGTTGGCTTTGTCGGCCTCGGCGCAATGGGTTCCGGCATGGCCCGGTCCTGCCTGGCTGCCGGGCTGACCGTCTGCGGCTACGACATCGCCCCGGCAGCCGTCGCCGCGTTTGTCCAGGCCGGCGGCCTCGCCGCGGCTTCACCGGCCCAGGCCGCGACCGGTGCAGACGCCCTGATCATCATGGTCCTCAGCGGCGAACAGGCCGATGCGGTACTCTTCGGTCCAGACGGGGCCGCGGCTGCCCTGGCCCCCGGCGCGTTGGTCATGCTGTGCAGCACGGTCGCGCCTTCCTACGTGCGCGGCCTGCATCAGCGGCTCACCGCTATGGGCGTTTTGCTCCTGGACGCGCCGGTCAGCGGCGGCACCCTCCGCGCCGCCGAGGGCCATTTGAGCGTCATGGCCTCCGGCGAACCCGCCGCCTTTGACGCCGCCGCGCCCCTCCTGGACGCCATCGCCGCCAGCGTCTACCGCATGGGCGATGAGCCTGGTCAAGGCGCGACCATGAAACTTGTCAATCAAGTCCTGGCGGGCATCCACATCGCGGCGGCTGCCGAAGCCGTCGCCCTGGGCGCCAAGGCCGGCATCGACCCCAACCGCATCTACGAAGTCATCAGCAACAGCGCCGGCTCGTCGTGGATGTTCCAGAACCGCGTCCCTCACATCCTCGCCGACGACTTCACCCCGCGTAGCGCCGTCGCCATCTGGCTCAAGGACCTGGGGCTAGTCCTCGATACTGGAAAGGAACTCAAACTCCCGCTGCCGCTGGCCGCCGTCGCCGAGCAGGTGTTCATCATGGCCGCGGCGTCCGGCTACGCCCGCCTGGACGACAGCGCCATTGTCAAAGTCTTTGAGAATTTGGCCGGCTTCCGCGTCCTTGACGCAGTGCAGCCGGCGTCCACCACCGAACAGCCGTAACCACACAGGAGAACACTATGCGCAAAGCAATCGTCTCACCCAAGGGGGCCGCGCCCAAAGGCCCCTACACGCCCGCCATCCTGGCCGACGGCCCCATGGTCTTCGTCTCCGCGCAGGGCCCGTTCAATCCGGCCACCGGCCGGATCGATGCCGTCACTGTCGCGGACCAGGCGCGTCAGGTCTTTCGCAACATTCAGGTGCAGCTTGAGGAAGCCGGTACATCCTGGGCTAACGTGGTCAAGACCCAGGTCTTCCTGGCGGACTTTGCCGACTTCGCCGCCATGAACCAGGTCTACGCCGAGTTCGTCAGCGAACCATACCCGGCCCGCACGACCGTCGTGTCCAAGATTGGCGGGTCCTTGGTCGCTTGCGATGTCATCGCCATTGTGCCCAAGTAGGGACGGGAGCGTAGCCTCATGCAGTTGAGCAATCGAGTAGCTCTTGTCACCGGCGGTGGCTCCGGCATCGGCCGCGCTATCTGCTTGCGTTTCGCCCAAGAAGGCGCGACCGTCGTCGCCGTGGACCTTGTCCTCGCCCGCGCCGAGGAAACCATCGGGATCGTCAAAGCGGCCGGCGGCAGCGGGCTTGCCCTCCAAGCCGACGTTGCCGACGATGCGGCCATCCATCACGCCGTGCAGTTGGCCCTCAACGCCTATAGCGTCGTGGACATCCTCGTCAACAACGCCGCCATCTCACAGGGGTCCGACATCCTCACCATCGACGAAGCGACTTGGGACCTGAACCTCGCCGTCGTCCTCAAAAGCGTCTTCCTGGTCAGTCGCGCGGTCCTGCCCAGCATGTTGGCGCAGAAACGCGGCGCGATCGTCAACATCTCTTCCGTCAACGGGCTTACGGGGATTGGGGAGGAGCCGTACAGCGCGGCGAAGGCGGGTGTGATCAACCTCACCAAGAACCTGGCGGTCCGTTATGGAAGCCAGGGCGTGCGCGCCAACGTGATCTGCCCCGGCACCATCCAGACGCCGATTTGGGCGGAACGTCTCAAGAAGGAACCGGGCATCTTCGCCAAGCTCGAAAAGTGGTATCCGCTGGGACGCGTCGGGCAGCCGGAAGACGTGGCGAACGCCGCGCTCTTTCTGGCCTCTGACCAAGCCGCCTGGATCACCGGCGCGGTGCTCAACGTGGACGGCGGTCTGATGGCCGGAACCTATCGCTTCTCACAGGAACTAGCCGGCGAATAGACCTCAACGCAGGCGGGCCAGCAGCTCCGGCGTCACGGGGTTCTGGCCCGCCTGCAGCGCGGCCAGTACTTCCTCAAACACGGCTCCATTGCTGATCGCGTACCACTCCGGCGGGAGCGTGTGCAGCCAGTCCAAATAGGCTTGCGCCGCGGCAGCCGCCTCATCGAGCCGGCCCAGTTCGGCCAGAATCAGCGCACGGGCGTCGTTCACCGACCCGCTGGGGTCGTTGGTGAGCACAGCTTCACAGGGTTCCTCGCCCTGCTCCGGCAGGTTTTCCAGCGCATAGCCCCAGCACAGCGCATAATGCGCCTGCCAGTAGTCCGGCGCGAGCGTCAGCGCCGTCTCCAGATCCGCGACCCAGTCCGACCCGTCCGCCGCACGGATGCGCGCCAACCCGCGGTTGAAGAATGGGCGGTAGTCGTCGGGGGCCAACTGTGTTGCCGCGTCCAGGTCCTGAATCGCGTTCGTCAGATCGTCACCCTGGTTGCGCGTATAGTACGCGATCCCCCGGTTGATCAGCGCATCTACGTACTGTGGCCGCAGGTCCAGCGTGGCGCTGAAATCGTCCACCGCCATGTCCAGGTCGCTCGGCTCCGGCATGGCAAAGTAGCGGTCCAGGTACGCCACCCCGCGGTTGTAAAGCGCGTTAACCCACTCCGGTCGCAGCCCGATCACACGGCCGTAACCGGCGATGGCCGCGTCGAGATCGACGGGCGGCGTATTCGCCTGCAAGTACGCCAGGTAGAAATTGAGCGTGGCGACCGTATCCGGCTCGCCTGGCTTCAGTTCCAGCGCCCGCTCGAACGCAGCGCGCGCCCTGGTGTACTCGCCCGCATCCCGGTAGAGCCGGCCCAGGGCCATCAGCGCCAGCGCCTGCGCCTCGCGCGGCAGATCGAGGTTGATCGTCGTGGACAACTCATCCGGCGCGGCCAGCAGCCGCTGCCAGTCGAGAGCTTTGGCTTGACCCGGCAGCGCAAAGCTTACGCGCACGCGACCGCTGTCATACTCACCCCAGATTACCATCGCCGCATGGGTGGCGTCCAGCACACCCACCGCCAAGGTCTCGTCGCCGACAGCCTCGGGCCACATCGCAACACGCGTGTCGGCCAGTTCCGCCGCGCGCACCTGCCCGGACAGCACCTCCGCGATGCGCCCCGCGACATTGTAACTGGTGCTCTGGGCATAGTTGGCGAACTGCGTCACCAGCAGCAACCGTTCGCCTTCCGCGGCCACCACCGGCAGCGGCGTCGGGGACGGCGTGAACGTGGGCGCGGGCGTGAGCGTGATAGTCGGCGTCGGCGCGGGCGTCGGCGTGGCAGCCGGTGCCGTGAGCGCCACTGGCTCCGGTTGGCGGCCAAGCAACCCCTGGCCAAACTCAAACAGACCCAGCGCATCCGCCACGAAACCCATGACCGCGCCGATAATCGCCAGGGCCGCGCCCACCGTCAGAGCTATGCGCCGCCCGCGCGCCATCACAGACTCGCGAGACTCCTGAGTTTCCGAACCTTCCCGGTCGTCGTGCGCCATGCCTTCCTGCCTGCTCACTTGCAATGGTCGTAGTGCGGACGCCACCATCTTACCATCATCTGCCCGCCGGAGCGTGGTCTCGATCGCGCCTTGACCACACAGAGTATCGCCCGGAGTCGGCCGGCGTATTGTCAATAGACACTCTGCTCATATGGAACCTACACCCGTTTGTCAGCGTCCCATATGACAGGAATACCCTTGTCATTCTGAAAGGCTCGCTCGCCCATGAAATGCCCGCACTGCTTTGCCGAGAATCCGGATGGCGCTGTCTTCTGCAATCAATGCGGCGAGCGCATGAGCCTGCCTATGCCGCCCGCGTCCGAGGACACCAGTGCGATCGCAGTTACGCCTTTCGCCGACGACGAGGAAGAAGCGTCGCCTACCCCGCCCCGTGGACCGAACCCGCGGCGACTCGGCCTGACGTTGGCCGCGTTCGTGGTCATGGCGCTCATTTTCGCGAGTGTGGGCTGGATCATGTTCAATCGGCAGCGCGAGCAGCGCACGGTCAGCGCCGAGGCGACAGCCGTCGCCCTCGCCGCCCAGGCCACCAGCACGACCGCCGCCCAGGTCAACGCCGCCGCCGAGGCCACCCGCCTCGCATCGGCCACCCAACAGTTAGCCGGCGCCCAAGCGACTGCTGCAGCCGCGCCGACCGCCACATTGCTGGCTCTGGAAGTGCTCTATCAGCAAGGCATCATCGCCGCCGAAGCCGGTGACTGGACCGCCGCGTTGGCCGCCTTCCGCGCCGTCTTTGCCGTTGACCCCACCTACGCCGACGTCGCCGAGCGGATGAATACGGCCAGTATCGCATTGACGCCCACGCCGACCGCGCGACCCGCCACAGGCGTGCTCGACCCGACCCCGCTGCCCATCACGCCGACGCCCGTCGTGTCGGTGGTCACGCCCGCCCCGGTCCCACCGTCGCCAACGCCAACATCAGCGCCCACTGCCACACCCGTGCCGATCCCGGCGACGACCACCTGGACGCCACAGCCGCCCACACCGACCTGGACCGCGCGGCCGCCCACGCCGACTTGGACGTCTATCCCGCCGACGCCAACGTGGACGCAGACGCCGCCCACACCAACCTGGACGGCCATACCCACCGCGACGCCCACGCGTGAACGTCGCCCCACCTCGACGCCGACCGCCACGCCCACACACACGCCGACCGGCACCGCGACCGCCGTGCCGTCGCCCACGTGGACGGCGACAACCGCGCCGACGGTCATTCCGGCGCAGTTCACCGCTACCGCCACGATGACGCAGGTCCCGTCGCCCACGCCCACGGCTACGGGCACTGCGACACATACGCCCACAGCCACAGCTACCGCGACGTTCATACCCACGGCCACAGCTACCGCGACGTTCACGCCCACCGCGATGGCCACCGCGACGCTTACGCCCACTTCGACGGCCACCGTGACGCTTACGCCCACTTCAACGGCTACCGCGACACTCACGCCTACCGCCACCGCGACCGCGACCCTAACGCCCACTGTGACGGCTACCGCGACCCTAACGCCCACTGCGACAGCCACCGATACACCCGAGCCGACGGCGACGCCCACCGACACGCCCGAACCTACGGCCACCCCCACCGACACGCCCGACCCGACCGCGACGCCCACCGACACGCCCGAACCAACCGCTACACCCACCGAAAC
>CAYJQA010000055.1:0-15397 GCA_964372065.1 uncultured Litorilinea sp. | reverse complement strand
TGTCCAGGGCGTCGGTGCGATGGCGGACCTCGTCGGGCAGGCCGGCCATTTCGGCAATGCCGCCGGCGTTATCGGCGACCGGGCCATAGGCATCCGTCGCCAGGGTCACGCCCAGGGTGCTGAGCATACCGACGCCGGCCAAGGCCACGCCGTAGAGGCCGGCGGAGAGACTGCCGCCCATCGCGCCCATGCCTAACCAGAGCGAGATGAGCGTGGCGAAGGCGACGATCAGGACGGGGGCGACCGTGCTCATCATGCCGACAGCCAAGCCCTGGATGATCAGGGTGGCGGGGCCAGTCTCAGCGGCGAGCGCGATGCTTTTGGTCGGTTTTTCGGTGTAGGCAGTGTAGTACTCGGTGAAGTAGGCGATGCCGTTGCCGGCGACCAGACCAATGAGGATGATGAACCAGTAGGTGAAGGACACACCGGCTAACGGCACGACGATGGCCGTCAGCACCAAGATCAGCGCCGACGACCCCCAGACGGCGCGACGCAGGGTAGCGAGTAGGTCTTCCTGGTTGGCATTTTCCTCGGTCTTGACCAGGAAGGTCCCGATCAGGGCCGCGATGATCCCGACGCCGGCGACCAGGAACGGCAAGCCCACAAAGGCCAACGGGTTGTCTACCTGGAGCAGCGCGCCCAGCGCGGCCGCGGCGATGATGGAGCCGACGTAACTCTCGAAGAGATCCGCGCCCATGCCCGCGACGTCGCCCACGTTGTCGCCCACGTTGTCGGCGATCACGGCGGGGTTACGGGGGTCGTCTTCGGGGATGCCGGCCTCCACCTTGCCGACCAGGTCCGCGCCCACGTCGGCGGCTTTGGTGTAGATGCCGCCGCCCACACGGGCAAAGAGGGCGATGCTGCTGGCCCCAAAGCTAAAGCCCGTGACGTAGGTCACGTTGCCGTCAAAGATGAGATAAAGGATCGCCAAGCCGAGGATGCCGAAGCTCACGACCGCCATGCCCATGACCGAACCGCTGGCAAAGGCGACGCGCAGACCGTCGTTGAGGCTGCGCGCGGCCGCCGCCGCGGTGCGGACGTTGGAGCGCACCGCGGTCCACATGCCCAGATAGCCGGCGGCGGCTGAGGTCAGCGCGCCGGTGACGAAACAGACTGCGGTCTGCCAATCGAGGAAGACGGAGATGACCAGGGCGACGACCACGACAAATACCGCTAGATAGGTGTATTCGCGGTTGAGAAAAGCGGCTGCGCCTTCTTGGACAGCCGCGGAGATCGCGCGCATGGCGTCGTTGCCGGTGTCCTCTTGGAGGACGTTACGCAACTGCCACACGACGAAACCAACGCCGATGACGCCCAAGATCAATGCGAATATGACGGATACCGAACCCTGAAGCAAGTGTATTCTCCTCGATGGTGTGGGCCGTTTGACGCCACCGTGAGGTGGCCCGGTTTGGGTGGATAGGTGGATCCTCTGACCGCGGCAACGGGGATCAGAGGCCGCACAGCCACAGACTTGCCGCGCGGCGTCGCCGGCCCTTGCCGGTCACGACCGCCGCGTACGCATGGCGCTGGTAGCCTAGACTGTGCGTTGGCGCGACCGGACGCGACAGGTTAGCGCAAATAAGGATTCTGCGCTGGAGGAACGCCCGGATGCGACAATGCAGCGTGGGAACGCCGGGCCTATTGTAGTGTCCCCTTTAGGCGGCGTCAAATCGGCCCGCGCAGGGCTGTTACCGCCGTCGCCAAGTCCTTTGACCTGGGCTAGTCCAGGTGCTATGATACCCGCGCCGGTGCATGTTGTGCGGCGGGGAGCGAGGATGGCGATCACCACGACAATCTATCTGGACCACGCGGCGACGACGCCGGTGCGGGCCGAAGTGCTGGATGCGATGTTGCCCTACTTTACGGAGTTTTACGGCAATGCGTCCAGCCTGCACAGCGTGGGCCGCCGGGCGAGCGTTGCCTTGACGCAGGCGCGGCGCTCGATCGCGGCCGTGTTGGGCGCGCAGCCCACCGAGATCGTCTTCACCGGGGGCGCGACCGAAAGCGACAACGCCGCGCTGCGCGGCATCGCCCACGCCCGCCGCGCAGCCACGGGCGCGCAGCGTATTGTGACGACCGCGGTCGAGCATCACGCCGTGCTGACGACCGCCGAAGCGTTGGCCGAACAAGATGGCTTTGAGCTGACGGTGGTCCCCGTGGACCGGGATGGCCGCGTGGCCGTGGCGGATGTGGCCGCGGCGGTCGGCGACGGTCGCGACGTGGCGGTGGTGAGCGTGATGCTGGCTAACAACGAGGTCGGCACGATCCAGCCGGTGGCGGCCATTGGCGCGCTCTGTCGCGCGGTGGGCGCGCCGCTGCATACCGACGCGGTGCAGGCCGCGGGCCGGCTGGCCCTGAACGTGCAAGCCCTACAGGTGGACGCGCTGACGTTGGGCGGCCACAAGCTGTATGGCCCCAAGGGCGTGGGAGTGCTCTATCTCCGCCGCGGGACGCCGTTCCGTCCGGTGCAGACCGGCGGCAGCCATGAGCACGCCCACCGTGCGGGCACGGAGAATGTGCCGCTGATTGTGGGGATGGCTAAGGCGCTGGAATTGGCCGAGGCCGAGCGCGCCGCAGAGACGGCGCGTGTGAGCCGGCTGCGCGACGATCTGATCGACGGCATCCTGGCCTCGGTGGAAGGGGCCTACCTGACGGGGGCGGCTGACGACCGGCTGGCGAATCATGCCAGCTTTGTGATTCGCGGGGTGGAAGCGGAAGGCGTCTTGATCGGTCTGGACATGGCGGGGATCGCGGCGAGCAGCGGCAGCGCCTGCACCAGCGGCGCGCAACGGCCCAGCCACGTGCTGGCGGCGATGGGCATCCCCGCGACCGAGGCCGTGGGCGGGTTGCGGCTGACGTTGGGGCGCAGCAATACGCCGGCGGATGTGGCCGCGGTGCTCGCCACGCTGCCGCGGATTGTGGAACAGATCCGCGGTGCGACGCCTATGCTGATTTAGGTGGGGGTAGCCTAGCTGTCGGCGCGGTGCGGTGTAAGCTCGGCGCGCCAGGCGTCGGCGATGAGGCGAAAGATGTCGGTTTCGGTGACGATGCCGACCAGGCGTAGGTGTTTGGGGAAGTGCGGGTCGACCTCGACGACCGGCACACCGCCTACCTTGTGTTCGGCGAGGATGGCCGCCAGTTCGCCCAGGGTGGCGTCGGGCGAGGCAGTGATCACATCCGGGGTCATGACGTCGCCGACAGTGAGCCAGGCAGCCTCGACGCCGGGTTCGTAGCTGCTGCGCGCGCGGTCGGCCGTCTCCGCTTCGCGCACGTCGCTGTCGGTGAGGAAGCCGACCAGGCACTCGGCGTCGTCGACGACCGGCAGCCGGCGGATCTTGAACTCTTCCATCTTCTGGGCGGCATCGGCGATGAGGTCGCCAGGGTGGATGGTAATGACGTTTGTCTGCATGATCTGGCGGACGGGGATGCGGTGCATGGTCCTCCTCCTGGAAAGACAACGCTCCGGCAGACAAAGGTCCACCGACAGCAGTGCGGAGTAGTATCGATTTCTAAAGTATATCATCTTTTGCGGCGCCGGGTACACCACGATGGTGTTGCCAATAACAATCTGGCGACCGGTCGCCACACATGGTACAGCAGTCATCCTGCCGGCCAGGGAACGAGGGTTGTTTGAAGACGCTTACTGCCAAACCAAAGGATCACACCAAGTTCGGCCCGGCGCGGTCGCCGGTCGCGGTGTCACCGCATGAGATCAACCTCGGTCATTTGCGCGCCGAGTTGACGCGGATCGATGTGCTGGTGCGGCTGGCCGTGCTCCGCTGGCAGCAGGCCGGGCGCGACCCCAACGACGCCTTTCGCGGGTTGGTGATCGGGGTGGACGATGCCGTGAGCTTGAGCGCGCCGCTGGGCGGTGGGTGGGAAGTGTTGGCCGCCGGCCATGACGAGATGGCCCACACCGCGTCGGCCCAGCAGGCCGACGCCGCGCACGAGGCGGAGCAATGGCTGGCGTTGGGCGTACGCCACGGCGCGATACCGCGTCTGCACCAACTGGCCGTCGCCTTTGGGCTGGAGCCGTTTGAGCAAGATGCCCTGCTGCTCTGTCTAGCGCCGGCGCTGGACCTGCGCTATGAGCAGTTGTACGGCTTTCTGCAGAACGACATCAATCGCAAGCGCCCCAGTGTGAACCTGGTGTTGCAGTTGTTGGGCGCGTCGCGCTTGGACGCGCTGGGACATATGGGTCGCTTTGCGGCGGATGCGCCGCTGTTGACCCATCAACTCCTGGAGTACGTCCACGAGCCGGGCGCGCCGGCTTCTTCGCTGTTGGGCCAGGCGCTGATGATCGACCGCACGGTGGCGGGCTGGCTGTTGGGCGAATATCATCCGGGGTCGGAGCTGGGCCGGCAAGCCGCCTTGACCTGGCCGCGCGGGGATGAGGCGGGGCAACTGCTGGCGGAAAGCACGCGGAACACGGTGTTGCATGCGGCGTCGTTGCCCAACGCGTTGCTTATCTTCTCCGGGCCGGACGCGACGGCGCAGGATCTGGCCGGTCAGGCCGTGGCGGCCAGCCTGCACAGGCCGCTGCTTTGTGTACAGATGGACCAGTTGCTGGCGCAGGGCATTGCCGCCGACCAGGCGGTGCGGCGGGCGCTGCGTGATGCGCGGCTGAATCAAGCCGTCGCGTTCTTGCAGGGGTGGGATGCCTGCCTGGTGGACCACGATACGCCGCCGCACCTGCAGGCGATGCTGGTGGCGCACCCGCAGACCTTGGTGATCGGCGGTCGCGCCGCCTGGCAGCCGCACGGTCAGGACCGGCCACGACCGGTCGCGCCGGTGGAGTTTGCGCTGCCGGACTATGCCCAGCGCCGGCAGCTTTGGCGGCATTACCTCACCCCGTACCAGGTGCAGGGTCACGCGTTGGACGAAACGTTGGTCGCCGGCCAGTTTGCGCTGACCTCCGGGCAGATTCGCGACGCGGCCGCGGCGGCGCGTGATCGCGCCATGCGGCGCGGCGCGGCGCTGGAACAGGCCGACCTGTTTGCGGGCGCACGCCTGCACTCGGGGGCGCGGTTGGGTGACATGGCGCGCAAGATCGAGCCGCGCTATGGGTGGGACGATATCATTTTGCCCCAAGACCAGATCGAGATTCTGCGCGAACTGGTGGCGACGGTGCGCGGCCGCTCCAAGGTATTGGAAGAATGGGGGCTGGGTCGCAAGCTGGCGTCGAGTCGGGCCGTGACGGTGCTCTTTGCCGGGCCGCCCGGCGTGGGCAAGACGATGGCCGCCGAGGTGATCGCGCTCGACCTGGGGCTTGATCTCTACAAGATCGACCTGTCAGGGTTGGTGAGTAAATACATTGGCGAGACGGAAAAGAACTTGGAGCGGGTGTTCACCGAAGCGCAGAGCAGCAATGCCATTCTCTTCTTTGACGAGGCGGACGCCATCTTTGGCAAGCGCTCCGGGGTGAAGGACGCGCATGACCGCTACGCCAACCTGGAGGTCTCCTATCTGCTCCAGCGCATGGAGTTTTACGACGGTGTGACCATCCTGGCGACGAACTTGCGCTCCAACCTGGACGAAGCTTTCCTGCGACGGCTCCAGTTTGCCATTGACATTCCCTTCCCGGATGAGAAGCACCGGCTGAGCATCTGGGAGACGCTCTTCCCGGCGGGCGTGGCCCGCGCCGACGATGTCGATCTTCCCGAAATGGCGCGGCGCTACAAGCTGGCGGGCGGCAATATCCGGAACATCCTCGTGGCCGCCGCATATCTGGCGGCGGAGGACGGCGACGTGATCGCCATGCGCCATCTGCTGCATGGGACACGGCGCGAGTTCCAAAAG
The DNA here is from genome assembly GCA_964372065.1 of uncultured Litorilinea sp. Lineage (GTDB taxonomy): Bacteria > Chloroflexota > Anaerolineae > Caldilineales > Caldilineaceae > QEUY01. Next base: position 9,595 of record CAYJQA010000055.1, on the reverse strand, counting down.
ATGGGCCGCTTGGTGATGGAAGGGTAAAGCTGTCAAGCGGCTGTCATTTTCCGATCGTTACCGGAGTAGAGACATTTGACCGATGCGCTTTTGTCAGGTTTTTGACAACAAACACCGCTACATGAGGCCACCCTCAGTGTGCTATGCTTGGAAGCGAGGGCAGGTAGCGCGCCGGCGTTGTCATGTGCGGTGAGAATGTCGGGCGACGGAATACGGCGGTGCGGGTTTCCCGGCCAGAGACCCGCCGCCATCCGCTCGGCTCCACCCTCCGCCAGTGACCGCAGGTTTGCGTGTCACAGGTGATATGGTATCATCATGAGTTGTCCGCAGTAGACAGAAAACCGGTACGCGACGGGCATCGGTCTACCATCGAGCTCTGGCTGGCGGACGGCTCCGCGGTTGGGGCGGTCCTACACGGTGGTTCAAACCGCAATCGTAATCTCTGTATGATCTCTGTACGTTTTTCAAGCTTGCGACCCCCACACGGCTCCATGTGCGGGGACGTACTGGATTGTACGCCCAAGCCACGCGCCATCGTCGACGCTCACATCACATCAGTAGGCTTCGGTCCATCGCCCGGTGTACAGCATGGTTGGCGTTGCTGTGGTAAAAGCACACCGGCCGGCGCTGAGACCTGCCACCGTGTAAGGGCCGGGGCAGGCTGGGACCACGACTAGGACGTGCCTGTGAGCGCAAGCGCCATGAAGGTTGAAGACTCGACGAGTAAGGCCAACGCATGATTGACGATCTGGATGACGCGCTGCGCGAGTTGTTGATTCGCGACTTGCCGATCACGAGCAACGAAGTCGATATCGCGTTCAATCAACCGACGCGTGAATGGGCTTCGCGCTTGAGCCGCCCGACGCTCAATCTATTCATGCACGACGTGCGCGAGAATAACAAGCTGCGCACGCAGCAGCCCTATTTGGGCAACTCCGCCAATGGCTTCATGGCGACGGTCAGCCCCAGTCCGGTGCGTCTGGATGTGCACTATATGATCACGGCGTGGGCGAATGACCCCGGCGACGAGCATCGGCTCTTGGGGCGCACGCTGATGGTGCTCTATCGTTATAAGGCGCTGCCGGACGAGTTCCACTTCGGCCAGTTGGACGCCGACGAGTACGAGATCATGCTCAAGGTGGCGCAATATGACCAGCGGGACATCCGGCGCGATATTTGGTCCATGCTGGACAACGAGATGCGCCCCATCATCGACCTCACGGTGACGTTGGCCATTGAGCCGTATGCCGACTGGGACGTGCCGCTGGTGCGCGAGACCGAGATCACCTTTGGTCAGACCGGCGGGTTGGGCGGTAGCGGTTGGGACGGCAATCTGCTGGTGGCGGATCGGTTCTATCAAGTGGCCGGGATGATCCACAGCACGGAGCAGTTCGAGCATTTGAGTGTGCAGGTACTGGAGGTCGCGGTCCCGGTGACGGTGGCGCCCAACGGGCGTTACACGATCCAGAATCTGCGCCCGGGCCAATATACGATTGAAGTATGGACGGGGGAAGGCGATCCGGTGCAACACGCGATCGTGGTGCCGTCGCCGCCCTCCGCATACGATATTCAGTTGTAGGAATGGTCGGCCACCGGCCGGGTAGGCAGGCACAGCCGGCGCACCGTTTGTCGGGGTCAAGGATCGCACGGACCCCGGTCCGCTGTTGTGAAGGTTGTTCGCGCGACGATGTCGCAAATCGGTATTGTTGGGCAGTAACAAAGTAGTTCTTGTTAAGTCTTTTTCCAAGACTGCCGCACACAGTCAATAAGGATCGCAAGGAGGAGCGAATGCCCGAGTATCTTTCCCCAGGTGTATATGTCGAGGAAGTCGACCGCGGGCCCAAGCCGATTCAGGGCGTCGGCACGGCCATGGCCTGTTTTGTCGGCTTCACCGAAAAGGCGCAGATCCAGCGTGAGATCAGCGGCGAGACCATCGTCGAGGATCTGCTGAACCGGCCGCAACTGGTGACTAACTGGTCGCAGTATGTGGAACGTTTTGGCGGCTTGGTGCAGGGCGCGTATCTGCCGCATTCTGTCTACGGGTATTTTCTGAACGGCGGTTCCCGCTGTTATGTGCTGAGTGTCAAGACCATTCCGCGCGCATCGGCCCAGTTGTTGGGCAGCGACGGCAAGCCCTATCTGACCGTGCAGGCCAAGCAGGCCGGTTTTGATGGGCTGAAACTGCGGGTGCGCGTGGATGCTCCCGAACCGCCCAAGGCCAGCGGCGGCAGCGGAGGCAAGGCGGCGGCCAAGGACGCCGAGACCAAAGAAGGCGAAGTGGGCGCGCTTGGCGCGGCCGCGGGCGCCACGCCCAAGTCCGGCGGCAACCAGCCCTTCACCGTGACGGTGGAGCGCCAGGGTACGGCCGGCGGGTGGATGGTGCACGAGGTGCTGGCAGATGTCATGCTCCAAGAGGTGACGGAGAATGGCGCCAAGCAGGTCGCGTTGGCCTACAAGAACAACAAGGCCTCCAAGATCATCGACATTCTCTTGCCCGACGGCGATGTTGCCTTGGACAAGATCATGCCGCGCAGCCAAGAGCAAACGCTCAATATTCAGAAGCGCCTCATCGCGCCCGCCGAGTATTCGGACTTCCAGGGTGATGTTGCGGCGCGTTCGGGTGTCGAAGGGTTGGCGCAGTTCGACGACATCACCATGCTGTGCGTCCCCGACCTGATGTCCACCATGCCCGGCCAGACGCTGGACTTGGAAATGGTCAAGGCCGTCCAGACGATGATGATCGGCCACTGTGAGCAGATGGGCGACCGTGTCGCGGTGCTCGATGCGCCGCCCGACATGAACCCGCAAGAGATCAAGAAGTGGCGCATGGAGACGGCGGGCTTTGATTCCAGCTACGCCGCGCTCTACTACCCGTGGATCCAGGTGATGGACCCGGTGACGAACCGGCCCATTCACGTGCCGCCGACCGGTCATGTGGCGGGCGTCTGGGCACGCAATGACAACACGCGCGGCGTGCACAAGGCGCCGGCCAATGAAGTCATTCGCGGCGTCACCAACCTGTCGTACACGGTGACCAAGGGTGAGCAGGACACGCTCAACCCGGTCGGCGTCAACTGCATCCGCGCCTTCCCAGGCATGGGGTATCGCATCTGGGGCGCGCGCACCTTGAGCAGTGACCCCGCCTGGCGCTACATCAACGTGCGCCGGCTCTTCAACTACATCGAGAAATCGCTACAGTTGGGGACGATGTGGACCGTCTTTGAGCCCAATGATCAGCGGCTGTGGAATCGGATCCGCCGCGACATCTCGAGCTTCCTCATGGGTGTCTACTCGCAGGGGGCGCTCTTCGGCGCGACCCCGGCCCAGGCCTTCTATGTCAAGGTGGATGAGGAGCTTAACCCGGCGCATTCGCGCGACTTGGGCCAATTGGTGATTGAAATCGGCGTCTCGCCGGTGAAGCCTGCCGAGTTTGTGATCTTCCGGATTAGCCAGTGGTCAGCCGAGGCCGGTTAAGCCTGAGCCTGACCGCAGACGACAGTTTGGTGGGAGTGGTAGGTTCTTGTATCCGACAGCTTTGATCGGGCTAGCATGTCGAAAGGAGTAGGCGCATGGCACGTCTTGTTGACCCGCTAGTTGGCTTCCAGTTTGCGCTTGACGTAAACGGGATGACCGGCTACTTCACTGAGGTGAGTGGGATTGGTTCGGAAAACTCCGTCACGACGCACAAGGTCGTGACCCCGGAAGGCAAGGAAGTCACCTTGCAGATTCCGGGGCGCGTGGAATGGGGAGAGATCACCCTGAAGCGTGGGTTGACCACCAATATCGAGTTTTGGGACTGGCGCGAGCTGGTCGTCACGGGGAATGTGGCGAGCGCACGTGTTGACTGCACCATCACCATGTTCGATCGCGAGTACGCTCCGGTGGTGACGTGGAACATCATCAATGCGTGGCCGTCCAAGATCTCGGGTCCCCAGATCGCGGCGGACAGCAACGACTTCACGATTGAAGAGTTAACCCTCGTGCACGAGGGTCTGTACCGCGACACGATGACCGACAGCATCCCGGCCCAGGAAACCCCGTCCTAGCCGTGGCGGCAGTGGGGGAGCGCCGGTCTGACCGACGACTCCCCCCGCTGCCGGCGCAAGACCGGCGCGCGCAACGGGCGCGCCGTCCTTGTTCGCGAAGGGCCGTAGCGAGGCAAACATGGCGCGTCTAGTTGACCCGTTGATTGGCTTTCAGTTTGCGCTGGAAGTCAACGACATGACGGGGTATTTCACCGAGGTGAGCGGCATCCTGAGCGAGAGCGGCGTGGCGACCCACAAGGTGGTGACGCCGGACGCCAAAGAAGTGGTCTTGCAGGTGCCGGGGCGCACGGATGGAGCGGAATTCACGCTCAAGCGTGGGTTGACGACGAATATCGAGTTCTGGACCTGGCGCGAGATGGTGGTGACCGGCGACGTGGCGCATGCGCGCATCGACGGCAGCATCATCATGTTTGACCGCGAATATCAGGAAGTACGCCGGTGGAGTTTTATCAACGGTTGGCCGTCGAAACTCACCGGCATTCAAATGAGCGCAGACAGTAACGATCTAGTGATCGAAGAGATGACGATCGTGCATGAGGGCATGTACCTGGATGCACCCGGTATCGGCCTGCCCAATAAGGAGCCGCCGTTCTAGGCGCGGCGCGATGGCGTTTCTGCGTTGGTGGGTGAGAGGGGGCAAGCATGGCCGTACGTTCGGTTGATCCGGCGCTGTCATATCAATTTGCGGTGGAGATCACGGAAGACCCGTTTGGCATTTTGGGCTTCAAGATTCCCATCACGGGCTACTTCAGCGAAATCAGCGGGCTGAACGTGGAATGGGAGACCGCCGAGTATAAGACGGTCAATTTCCTGGGGCTGCCGCACAGCAACTTCGTACCGATGCGCCCGGTCTATGGACCGATCACGCTGCGGCGGGGCATTACGACCGGCGAGGGGTTCTGGCTGTGGCATCAGCTGTTGGTGCTGGGCGCCAAGCCGTTTTTGCGGCCCTATGTGATGATCACCATGTTCGACCGCAGTTATGAGCCGATGGTGCAGTGGAGTGTGGAGCGGGCATGGCCCTCCAAAGTGTCCGGCCCGGATATTCGCGCCGACAGCAGCGACATCGGCATCGAGGAGTTGACGCTGGTGCATGGGGGCATTCATCGCGAGTACCTTAACCCGCTGTTCATGGCGGCGGACATTGCAATGCAGTTGCTGTTGCCCTAGCCGCTTGCCAAACAGCCTAACCGGACTTCCTTGAGCGATATGACCTTGCAGACCCAATTCGAGTTTACGCTGCCGCGTGGCTATGTGGATGGCGAGGGCGCCGTCCATAAGCGCGGGGTGATGCGCTTGGCGACGGCCATGGACGAGATCGCCCCGCTGCGTGATGTGCGCGTGGCGGCGAACCAAGCGTATCTGACCGTGATCTTGCTCTCCCGCGTGGTGGTGAAGCTGGGTAATCTTACCCAGATCAATACCAGTATGATCGAGAATCTCTTTGCGGCGGATCTGGCCTATCTCCAGGCGTTCTATCGCCAGATCAACGAGGAGGGCACGACGATCGTCAAGCGGCGCTGCCCGCACTGCCAGCAGGAGATGGAGATCGACTTGGCCGACCTGGGGGGGGCCTAGGCTACCCCTTAGATCGCCTGCACGAGGAGGTAGCCTATATCGCCTATCACTTTCACTGGCCGCCCGATACGATCCTCAATCTGGAGCATCGGGACCGTGAGCGATGGGTGGCGGAGATCGCCAAGATCAACCGCAGGCTCAACGAAGGCCCCGGTTAGCGGGGCGCGGCTGTCGAGTGGGGACGGGCGGCGCGCCCGCATGAAGGAGTAGGCCGGTGCCGCTAAGCTCAGCGCAGTCAAGCGATGACCCGGAACAGGACGACGCTAACGAGTTGGGTATCCGCGTCGAAGGGCTGAATCGCGACCAGTTGCAGGAGCTGGCGGACAAAGTCGCCGCGCTGCTGCGCCACGAACTGATGATCGAACGCGAGCGGCGCACGCAGCGCGGCTCGGCGTGACGTTTTATATTCCCGCCGCCGAGGAGGGAACACCATGCTCGACGTAAGTCTAGACAAGATTGTCGAGGCGGTCTTTGGTCCACTGGACCCGGCGCCCGAATACAAATACTACGTGGAAGTCGATGGCATGTATGAAAGCGCGTTCATTGAGTGCTCCGGCATCAAGGCGACGCGCGAGATATTGGAGGTGAAGGAAGGCGGCGTCAACAGCTACACGCACAAGCTGCCCGGCCGCACCTCGTTTGACAACCTCACCCTGCGTAAGGGCATCATGTTCTCGACCAAGCTGTGGGAGTGGTATATCGAGGGCCTGTCCGACGCCAAGGTAAAACGCCGCGACATTACGGTAGTGCAGTATTCCTCCTACTTCAACATGCCGGCCCGCTGGTACAACATCAAGAAGGCGTTTCCGGTCTCTTGGGACGTATCGACCATGCGTTCAGATAGCTCGACCTTTGCGGTCGAGTCGTTGACGCTGGCGTTCGAGACCCTGGAGGCCGAGAAGTGGTCGATCATCGACTTCGCGGCCAAGTTCGCCGTCTAGCCCCATGCGCGATGATAACCGGCTCACACGGTCCCAGCCCGGCTATATGGTCCGGGCTGCTACAGACGTGGTGCAGCGAACCGCCGCCAGCCTTTCGCCGTGGGTGCGCCGGTGGTGGCAGGCGGGGACTTCGTCTGACGCACAACCGGCGTCGACACGCGGGCTGCCGCTAGCGTTGCGTCTGCGCAACCAGGCCCCGCAAGCGGCGGAGCCGACCGCGACCGGTTCCGCCGGTCGTTTTAGCGCGGGCGTGGTGCAGCGCCACGTGATCGGAAGCCGGATTGGGCGGCGCTATCAGCAGGATGAATGGCGACCCACGCAGCCCGCGCCGGCCCAACTGCCGCTGCCCGGTGTGCCCGGCGGCGGCGTGCAGCGCAGCATGGCGGGCGCGGAGATGTCGCTCGACGCGTTGGCCGAGACGTACGCACGACCGGCCGCGCCGGAACCGGTGGGTGAGGCGACCGCGCCCTTTATCCAACGCAGCAGCGAACCAATTGAGACGCAGCTCCCGGCCGGATTTGCCGGCCTTCAGGACGTCGCGCGCCGGGCCGCGCAACGGCGCGCCGCGGAGGGCGAGACGGTGCAGCGGTCGCCGGTTGCGCCGGGAGCGGCGCAGCCGGGGGCCAGCATCGCGGCGACGATCGAAGAGCGCATCCGTCAAGCACGGACGCGTCAAAGCGCCGCGCCAACGGCTCCCCCTGCAACGCCGCCGACTGTGCAGCGGTCGCCGGCCGAGCCGGCATCGGCGCAACCGGGGGCCAGTGTGGCAGCCGCGATCGAGGAGCGCATCCGCCAGGCGCGGGAGCGTCTGGGCGTTCCCCCTACGGCCCCGGCCGCGCCGCCGAGTGTGCAGCGCGCGGCGGCTGAACCGCCGTCCCCTGCACCGGCAGGGACCGGTGTAGCGGCCGCGATCGAGGAGCGCATCCGCCAGGCGCGGGCGCGTCAAGGCGCGTCGCCCACAGCCCCGGCCGCGCCGCCGCCCAGCGTGCAGCGCACGCCGCAGCCGTCGTCCCCCGCGCCGTCAGGCAGAAGTATGGCGGCTGCGATTGAGGAGCGCGTGCGCCAGGCGCGGGAGGGGCAGGCCGCTAGGCCCACGGTCCCGGCCGCGCCGCCGAACGTACAGCGCGCCGCGGCGGAACCGCCGTCTACGCCGCCCACTGCCGCCGGACCACCGCCCACCCCGCGACCAACCGCGCCGGAACCGGCCGCCCCCGTCGAACGCGATTTGCCGGCAGCGCCGACCGCAGAGCCGGACGCGCCCGGTTTCAGCGTCGCGTCGGCCATCGCCGAGCGGATTCGCCAGGCGCGCGTGCAGCGCACAGTCCAGAGCGAGGGTGAGACGCCACCGCCGCCGCCCACGTTGCAGAGTTCGTCCAACCCGGAAAGTGGGGCCTTTAGCCGCAGCGCCGCCATTTCCGAGCGTATCCGCCAGGCGCGGGTGCAGCGCACGGCCGCGACGGGACCGGCCGCTGCGCCGGTATCCACGACGCCGGGGGAGGCCAACTACAGCCGCGCCGAAGAGATCAAGGCGCGCTTGGCCGCGGCCAAAGCGCAGGCGGCGGGTCAGGTGCAGCGTAGCCCGGCCACGGAACCCGCTGCGCCGGTGGCTGCTGCGCCGGGTGGCGACACGGTCCCGGCGACGCCGGCGGTGCAGGCTGCGGGCGATACGGCCACGGTGCAGCGCGCACCCGCCGCGGAAGGGGCGGCTTCTGTTGCGTCAGACGAGCCGCCGAGCGTGGCCGCGGTGCTGCGTGAGCGCATCGACGCCGCGCGCGCCCGGTTGAGTGGGGTGGAGCCGCTGGCCCCACCGGATAGCGAGACCGTGCAGCGGTCGGCGGAGACGCGTCCGTTGGTGGCGCGAGAGCTGCGGACGCAGCCCACCGCGATGGAATCGCTGATGGCGGCCCGCAGCGGTGAGCCGCCGCAGGCCAGGCGCGTCCAAGCACTGTCGCGCACACAGGTGTTGACGCCGGTGCGCAAGACGGGCGATTTCACGGCGGGCGAGGAGGGCGGGCCGCGTGCGGCCGGCGCACGGCCCGCGCCGGTGCAGCGCACACCGGCTGCGCCCGAGGAAGCGCTCCAGGAGCGCACCATCGACGGCATCGCGACGCCCGTTCCCGCGTCCACACCGGAGGTGCAGCGCAGCGTGGCGGAACCGACCGCCGCGGTGGAGACGCCGCGCGTTGAGACGGCTGCCACGGTCGCGCCGTCTGCGCCGGCAGTGCAGCGCAGTGTGACCGAACCGGCCGCGGTGGAAGCGCCGCGCGTTGAGCCGCCTGCGACGGTTGCGCCATCTGCACCGGCAGTGCAACGCAGCGCGGCCGAACCGGCCGCCGCGGTGGAAGTGCCGCGCGTTGAGCCGCCTGCGACGGTTACCCCATCCGCGTCGGATGTGCAGCGCAGTGTGGCCGAACCGACCGCCGTGGTGGAGACGCCGCGTGTTGAGCCGCCTGCGACGGTCGCACCATCTGCGCCCGCAGCGCAGTGCAGTGTGACGGAATCGGGCGCGGTGGAAGCGCCGCGCGTTGAGTCACCTGCGACGGTTACCCCGTCCGCGCCAGAGGTGCAGCGCAGCGTGGCCGAACCGACAGCCGCGGTGGAGACGTCGCGCGTTGAGCCGCCTGCGCCAGTTACCCCGTCCGCGCTGAGTGTGCAACGCAGCGTGACCGAATCAGCCGCGGTGGAAGCGCCGCGTGTTGAGCCGACGGCGACGGTTACCCCGTCTGCGCCCGCAGTGCAGCGGAGCATGACGGAACCGGCCGCGGTGGAGACGCCGCGCGTTGAGCCGCCTGCGACGCTCGCGCCGTCTGCGCCAGAGGTCCAGCGGAGCGTGACGGAACCGGCAGCGGTGGAGACGCCGCGCGTTGAGTCACCTGCGACGGTTACCCCGTCCGCGCCATCTGTGCAGCGGAGCGTGACGGAACCGGCCGCGGTGGAGACGCCGCGCGTTGAGCCGCCTGCGACGGTCGCGCCGTCTGCGCCCGCAGTGCAACGCCTTTAGGCGGAACCCGGCTCGGTGGCGACGCCGCC
>CAYJQA010000054.1:8229-15418 GCA_964372065.1 uncultured Litorilinea sp. | reverse complement strand
CGACAGCGTGGGCGTGGGGCGGATGGTGCTGTCCTATCCCGAACTACCCGCCGACGTGTTGGCCGGGCGGCCTGTGCAGCGGAAGCGAATTTGCCGCACGTTCAGCGACTGTACGACCGCGCCGCGCAACGGAATGGTCTCCGGTTGTTATCCGCTGGACCCCTATTACAAAGACCGGCCCGAAGCAGAGCAACTGGCCGCGGTGAAGGCTTCGCTGTAGGCGCAGCGTTGCCCAGGGCGGCCCATTGTGCTATGAATGGGGTGTGGGCTACCTCGCACCGTCGCCCACGTCGCACCACACCTGGACTTGACACATGAACGATTCGTTGGACATACCTTCCGGTCACCTGGACCTTGCGCCGGTGGACGGGTTTATCCATGACTGGCTGATTGCCGGGCCGTTGGCGACGCCTGCCGGCGACCTGGCCGACTATCGGGGGACGGACATCCGCCATGCGCTGCTGCGTAACCGCCGCCAGGTGGACGCGGGCATGGCCGGTCCGCCCGCGGAACGCGCCGAGTTTGAGGTGGCGGTGGACGACGGCCAGACGGTACGCCTGCGCTGGGTGGCGCAGCAAGCGCAAGAAGACCACATCATCGACCTGTCGGGCTTTCACGCCGAATACCATCGCGTGACGGCCTGGGCCTATGCCCAGATCATCTGTCCCGGCCCAGTGCAGACGCCGCTGACGCTGGCCGTCTATAGCCCCGCAGACCTGTGGCTAAACGGGGCGCACCGCCATCGGCACGACGGTTTCCACGACGACTTGGCCGAGATTACCGTCGCGGCGCAACTGAGCGAAGGCGTCAACGAACTTCTGTTGCGGCTGGAGACGGTGGCCGTGCGCGACTATGCGCTGGGGTTCCGGCTGCTGATCCCGGCGGCCCGCGATCCCGGCTATCGCGTCGCGCTGCCGACGCTGCTGGAACCGGTGGCGCGCCGGCAAAAACTGGCGCAGGTGATGGAGCACGCTTATCTCACGCGCGACATCTTCCAGCGCGGCGACAGCCTGGAAGTCCACTGGTCCGCCGAGTCGCCTCAAACAGACGCGTTGGCGGTGCGGCTGCAGACGCCCGCCGGGCGCATCTTCTCAGAGGCGCTGCCCATTGTCCAGCGCAACGCGACAGTCGTCCTGAACCGGTCGCTGCAGACGCCCGACGGCGACTATGAAGTGCTCCTGATGCCGCAAGGCGAGGAGTATTACATCAAGGATATGCGAGTCACCCGCCGCTTGCCGCTGCGGGTGGTCAACGGCAAGTTCTCGACGGCCTATTATGGCGACGCGCAGAAGCGCCGGCGGGAGGCGTTGGAAGACGCGGCGCGGCGCACCGGCGACATTTATGCCGAACTGGCTAAGCTGGCGTTGGGCCAGTGGGACCAGTTGAACGTGGCGAGCATCAACCGCGCCATTGGCCGTGTGCAGCAACGGGCGGCGGGCAGCCACCGCGACCTCTTGGCCCTGATCGCGATCGCCGCACATCATGGCGACGACGGCGTGCTACCCCAGGAGGTGCAATGGGCGCTGGCTGAGGGCATCCAAGGGGCGAAGTTGGCGCCGGATGACGCGCCGGACGGGCTGGACTTCACCGGCGAGGGCCATGCGCTATTGAGCGCGGCGTGCGAACTGCTGGCCGGGCAGCTTTACCCCGACCACGAGTTTGCGGTCAGCGGGCGGGCGGGCGCTTGGCATCGGCAGGCGGGCGAGGCGAAGGCGGTGGCCTGGCTCACGCGGCACACGCAGCAAGGCTTCCGCGCCTGGGATGGGGCCGAGGTTCTGGCCGACGCCGCCGCGATCTTAGGGCAGTTGGTGGAACTGGTGGAGAGCGACGAGGTCGCTGAGTTGGCCGCGGTGATGCTGGATAGACTGGCGTTCGGCCTGGCCGTCCATTCGTGGCGCGGAGTCTTCGGGGGCAGCCAGGGTGCGGCGCAGGAGCGTTGGCTGCGGTCGGGGCGGCTGTCGCCCGTGGCGGGCGTCATGCGCTTGCTGTGGGGAATGGGCGGGTGGAATTCCTACTGCCACGCGCCGGTGAGTCTGGCGATGGCGTCGGGGTATGAACTGCCGGAGATCATCGCGGCGGTGGCCCTGGACGCCGCGACGGACGCCTGGACGCAGGAACAGCACGCGGGCGAAGACGCCGAGGGCGCATTCGCGGCGAATCTGGTCACCTACCGGACGGCGGACTATCTGTTGGCGTCGGCGCAGGACTACCGGCCGGGACAGCCCGGCCGCGGCGAGCACATCTGGCAGGCGACGCTAGGACCGGATGCGTTGGTCTTTGTCAACGACCCGGCGTGCAGCAGCATGAACGACGCGCTGCGGCCCAATTTCTGGCGCGGCAACGCGGCGCTGCCCCGTGTGGCGCAGTGGCGCGACGTGCTGGTGGCAGTCCATCGAGGCGCAGGGCGCGCGGCGCTGGACTTTACGCACGCCTATTTCCCGGCGGCGGTCTTTGACGAGTACAGCGTCGCGGACGGCTGGGCGTTTGCCAGGAAAGACCACGGCTACATTGCGCTAAGGGCGGCCGCGGGCGTGACGCTGGTCACGCGCGGGCGCACAGCCTTTCGCGAACTGCGCGCGCCGGGCCGTGACACGGTATGGGTCTGCCAGATGGGGCGCGCCGCGACTGACGGCACATTTGCCGAGTTCGTCGCCAAGGTCAAGGCGCTGTCCATCGCGTATGTGGACGACGGCGTGCGCCTGACGAGCCTGCGCGGGCAAACCGTCGAGTTCGGCTGGACCGGCGCGCTGGTTGTGGACGGTGAACCGCAACCGCTGCACGGTTACCCGCATACCACCGGCCCGTATGGCGAGGCAGAGCTGCCGGCGACCACCCTGGATATCCACTATGCGGAACACCGGCTGCGGCTCAACCTGGCCGCAGAACAGCCCGACATTACGAACTGAAGGAATGGCATGGCTAACCAACTTGACCTGAGCGTCGTCGACCAACTGCTCACCACCACACGTTCGGTCCGCAAACGGCTGGACTTGACGCGCCCCGTGCCCCCCGCAATCATCCAAGAGTGTCTGGATATTGCGATCCAAGCGCCGACCGCCTCGAACGCCCAGGGCTGGCACTTTGTGGTCGTCGCCGACGCGGAGAAGCGCGCCGCGATCGGCAAACTCTATCATCGTTCGTTCCAGGATTATCTGCGCAGTGGGCGGTCTGCCAGCGATCGCTTTCACGGCGACGATGTCCGCGCCGAACGGGCGAAACCGGTCACGGAGTCGGCGATCTATTTGGCGCGGCACATGCACGAAGTCCCGCTCATGGTGATCCCGTGCGTCGAAGGCCGGGTGGAGTCGCCCGCGCCCGCGGCGGTGGCCGCGCTCTACGGGTCGATCCTACCGGCGACGTGGTCGTTGATGCTGGCGCTGCGGGCGCGCGGGCTGGGCGCGGCGTGGACGACGCTGCACCTGGTCTATGAGCGCGAGGTCGCGCAGATTCTCGGCATCCCCGACACCATTACGCAGGCGGCGCTGCTGCCCGTCGCTTATTTCACGGGCGACGATTTCCGACCGGCCGCGCGCATCCCCGCGACCGAGCGCACCTATTGGGACGCTTGGGGCGCGACCCGCTAACCCTTCACTTGGAAAGGATGGAGGAAGATGACTGTGTCTCCCGTGCGGGCGGTCCTCATCGGAACGGGCGTGATTGCGCGCGCCCACGTGACCGCCGTGCGCGCCCTGGCCCCGCGTATCGTGCTGACCGGCGCGCTGGATATCGACGCGGCGCGGGTCGAAGCCTTTTGCGCCGAGCACGACATCCCCCATGCGTACACGGACGTGGACGCGCTGCTGGCCGCCGAACAGCCCCAGGTGGCCTTGATTGCGACGCCGCCGGGAACCCATGCCGACCTCTGCATCCGCAGCATGGAGGCGGGGGCCTGGGTGCTGTGTGAAAAGCCCCTGTGCGCTTCGCTGGCGGAGATGGACCGCATCGAGGCCGCCGAGCAGCGCACAGGTAAGTTCACCAGCAGCGTGTTTCAGTGGCGCTTTGGCTCCGGCGGACAGCACCTCAAGCGGCTGATCGCGGAGAACGCCATGGGCCGTCCGCTGGTCTGCAACAGCCTGATCACCTGGTATCGGGCCCCGGCCTACTACGCGGTGCCGTGGCGCGGCAAGTGGGCGACCGAACTGGGCGGGACCAGCATGGGGCACGGCATCCACGCCATGGACTTTGTGCTGTGGCTCCTGGGCGAATGGACCGAGGTGCGGGCGATGGTCGCGACGTTGGATCGGGACATCGAGGTCGAGGACACGTCCATGGCGATTGTGCGCTTTGCCAATGGCGCGGTCGCGAACATGAGCAACAGTACGCTCTGCCCGCGCGAGTCGTCGTATGTGCGTTTTGACTTTGAGAAGGCGACCGTGGAGTTGACTCATTTGTACCGCTATCGCAACGACGCGTGGCGCTACAGCGGCGCGCCGGACGTGGACGCGGCGACGCTGGCGCAGTGGGCGACGCTGCCCCCCGATCACGAGTCTTCGCACGACGCACAGCTGTCCATGTTCCTGGATAGTCTGGCCGCAGGCGAGCGCCCGGCGGTGAGCGGGCCGGATGTGCGCCGTACCATTGAGTTTTTGGCGAGCCTGTACAAAGCCGGGATGACCGGCGCGCCGGTGCGGCGCGGGTCAATCACGCCGGACGACCCGTACTATCACCGCATGTGCGGGCCGTGTGACGGGGCGTGGCAACATGCCCAGTGACGCGGTGCTGCCGGAGGCGCTGGCGTGGGCGCGGCTGGAACGTGAGGCGCGGGCGGCGGTGGACGCATTTCCCGGCGTGGCGGGCATCGCGGTGCAGGACTTGACGACCGGGCAGGCGGCGGGGATCAATGCCGACGCGATCTTCCCGACCGCGTCGACGATCAAGATCGCGGTGCTGCTGCGGCTGTTGATGGCGGCGCAGCAGGGCGAAGTTGACCTGGCGACGCCGGTCGCCGTGCCGGGGCAAGACGTGGTCCTGGGGAGCGGCGTCCTGGCATACCTGGATGGGCCGGTGACGCTGTCGCTGCTCAACCATGCCAACCTGATGATCATGGTCTCCGATAACCTGGCGACCAATGTGTGCATTGACGCCGCCGGGATCGACGCGACCAACGCGCTCCTGGCCGGACTAGGTCTGCGCGAAACCAAGCTGCGGCGCAAGATGATGGATCACTTGGCCGCGGTGCGTGAGCAAGAAAACGTCGCCACGCCGGGCGAACTGGTCGCGCTCATGGCGCACTTATACGCCGGACGGCCGCAGCCGGACGTGGCGCGCCGGTGCCTGGAGATTCTCCGCAAGCCCAAGAGCGGATTTCTGCGCCGGGCCATCCCGGACACCGTGGCCGTAGCTTCCAAGCCGGGCTATGTGGAAGGCGCACGCTGCGATGCGGGTATCGTGGAGTTGGCGCGGCGGCCGTATGCCGTGGCGCTGATGACGGCCTATGCGGAGGGCGACGCGCAGGCGCACGAACGCTGGCTGATCGACGCCGCACGGTCCATCCACAGCGGCATGGTCGCCCTGAATGCGAGCAACCGTTATGGCCGATTTGTCTACTGAGCTGGGACCGGCGTTGGGCCGGTACTTGAGCGCGTATGCCGCGTCCCCGGTGACCGTGCGCGATGTGGAGCCATTGAGTGGAGGCTGGGAGAGCGACGTCTATGGGTTCCGCGCCGACGGGTGGCGCGATGACGCGGCGCACGTGCTGCGGCTCTACTTTGGCGGCGGCGCGGCGCGGGCGGCGCTGTGGGAGTATCAGGCGCTGTGTCTGTTGGTGGGCGCCGGCTATCCGGTCCCGCGGGTAGACCTGGTGGAGCCGGCGACGGGACCCCTGGGGCGCACGTTTCTGGTGATGCAGCGGATTGCGGGCGGACCGATCGCGCGGTCCATTGCGGACCTGACGCCGGATGCGCAGACGCGGGCGCTTGAGGGGATAGGCGCACTGCTGGCCGAGCTGCACCAGGTGGAGTTGGCCCGGCTGCCGTCCACTTGGCCCGTGCGCGTGTACAGCGCGGCCCAGCAGATCGACCACATGGCCGCCGGAGCCGGCGCGTATTCGTTGGAGGACGCAACCGTCGCGCTGGCGTGGCTGCGCGCGAACCCGGCCCTGCACGCGCGCCCGCAGGTGGGCCTGGTCCATTGGGACTACCATCCCAACAACGTCCTGCTGGACGGTGACGGGCGGCGCTGGGTGATCGACTGGACGCAGTTCCAGGCGACCGATGTGCGCTTTGACCTGGCCTGGACCCGGCTGCTGGTCGGCAGCCATGCCAGTCCCGCGTGGGCGGATGCGCTGGTAGCAGGCTATCGCGCCGCGTGGCCGTCGCCGCCGGGCTGGCTGGACGACATGGCCTTTTTCGATGCGGCGGCCTGCGCCAAGCGGGTGTTGTCGGTCGTGATTTCGCTGGCAGTCGGGCCGGACAAGGTGGGGATGCGGCCCGGCGCGGAGGAGGCGATGCGCAGCCTGCTGCCCGCCATCGCGGCGGTGTACCGGCGCTGGCTCACGCTGACCGGCGTCGCGCTGCCCGCATCGGAGCGATTATTGGCCGCCCACTTGTGAGATGATACACTGGCAACCAGGAGGTAGTAATCACTATGACGACATTGAAGACAGAATTACAGCCTGAGGTTTTGCCGGAAGCTCCTGGCCCAAGCTATCACATGTCCGCGGCGGAGTTCCGCGCGGCGGGGTATGCGCTGATCGACTGGATCGCCGCGTACCATGAGCGGGTGGAATCGCTGCCGGTGCTGGCGCAGGTGAAACCGGGTGAAGTGCGCAGCCATTTGCCGCCGTCGCCGCCCATGCACGGCGAGTCGTTTGACGCCATGATGGCGGATGTGGACCGCATCGTCATGCCGGGCATCACTCATTGGCAGTCGCCGAATTTCTTTGCGTTCTTCCCCGCCAACACATCCGGCCCGGCGATCCTGGGCGACCTGCTCTCCTCAGGGTTAGGTGTGCAGGGGATGCTGTGGGCGACCAGCCCGGCCTGTACCGAGGTGGAGACGCACGTCCTGGACTGGGTGGCCGAGATGCTGGACCTGCCGGAGCAATTTCGCTCGACTTCGACGGGCGGCGGCTCGATCCAGGATTCGGCCTCGAGCGCGGCGCTGGCCGCGTTGATCGCGGCGCGTGAGCGCGCGACGGGCTTTGCGAGCAATGCGCGCGGGGCCGACGGCAAGCTGGTCGTCTATGTAT
>CAYJQA010000054.1:3402-8219 GCA_964372065.1 uncultured Litorilinea sp. | reverse complement strand
CGGTCAAGATCGCCGGGTTGGGCGTGGACAACATGCGGGTGATTCCGGTGGACGCGACGTACGCCATGCGCGCGGATGCGCTGGCCGCGCAGATTGCGGCCGATCGGGCTGCCGGGCTGACGCCGTGCTTTGCCTGCGCCACGGTCGGGACGACCTCGTCCAATGCGGTGGACCCGCTGGCGGCGATCGGGGCGATCTGCCGAGAGCAGGGCATCTGGCTGCATGTGGACGGCGCCATGGCGGGAACAGCCGCGGTCTGCCCGGAGTATCGTTGGATGCTCAAGGGGATTGACTTGGCGGATTCCTTCTGCTTCAACCCCCATAAGTGGATGTTTACCAATTTCGACTGCGACTGCTTCTTTGTGGCGGATCGGCGCAGCCTGATCATGGCGCTGACGATCCTGCCGGAATATCTCCGCAACGCGGCGACGGTGTCAGGCGCGGTGATTGACTATCGCGACTGGCAGGTGTCGTTGGGGCGGCGCTTCCGCAGCTTGAAGCTCTGGTTTGTCATTCGCCACTATGGCGTGGAAGGGCTGCGCCATCATATCCGCCGGCATATCGCGTTGGCGCAGGAGTTCAAGACGTGGGTCGAGGCCGATGCCGATTTCGAGTTGGCCGCACCCGCGCCATTTAACCTCGTATGCTTCCGGCATCGGGGCGGCGATGTGGTCAACCAGGCGATCATGGACCGGCTGAACGCCAGCGGCGCGCTCTACCTGTCGCACACGAAGCTCGATGGGAAGTTCACGCTGCGCATGAGCATCGCGCAGACGCACACGGAAGCGCGCCACGTGGAGGCCGCGGGGCGCGCGCTTGGTCAGGAAGCGGCGGCAGTCGGGGCGGGGGAATAGGGGGGCGGCATGGAACCATTCTTCGCGGAACTGTATGCGCGGTTGGCGAGTGTCCACGCCGAGATTGACGGCGTGCTGGCCGATCTGCCGCAAGCGGCATTGGACTGGTCGCCGGGGCCGGAGACGAATTCGGCGGCGGTGCTGGTGACGCACACCGCGGGGGCCGAACGGTATCTGCTGGGCGATGTGATCGCGCAGGACCCGTCCGGTCGCGTGCGCGAGGCGGAGTTTGCGGCGACGGGCCAGGACGCGGCCACGCTGTGCGGCTTGATGGCGAGTTCGCTGGCCTACACCAAGCAGGTATTGGAGGGGCTGACGCTCGCCGATCTGGCTACGCTGCGGGTGTCGCCCAACAGCGGCAAGAGCCATACCGTGGCCTGGGCGCTGCTACATGCGCTGGACCACGCCGCCGAGCACATGGCGCATTTACAGATGACGCAGCAACTCTGGCGCGCGCGGTCATAGCGCGCACCGGCGCGATCCGCCGTCCAACCGGGATTGATTCGTTCATAGAGGGAGACATCTGATGGCGATGAGCAAACGCGCACGGCTCGAAGCGACCTTTGCCAAGGAGGCTGTCGACCGTCCGCCGGTAGCGTTGTGGCGGCATTGGCCCATCGACGACCTGCGCGGCGCGGAACTGGCGCGCGCGGCGCTGACCTTTCAGCAAAGCTATGATTTTGACTTTATCAAGGTCACACCGAATAGCAGCTACTGTGTAGACGGCTATGGCGCGGGGACGAGTTGGCTGGGCAACGGCGAGGGGACCTATGTGTGGGGTCCGCGCGTTATCCAGTCGCCGGAAGACTGGACCAAACTGCGCCCGCTGGAGCCGGATCAGGGGCTGTTGGGCGAAGTACTGGAGGCAAACCGGCTGATCGGTCAGGCGGTGGGCGAGGATGTGCCCTTTATCGCGACCATCTTCAACCCGCTGGCGCAGGCCAAGAACCTGGCCGGCGACCGGCTGCTGTCGGATCTGCGCCAGTATCCCGACGCGGTCAAGGCCGGGCTGGCGACGATCACCGAGTCGAGCGTGCGCTTTATCGACGCGATCAAGGAAACCGGCGCGGCAGGGATCTTCCTGGCGCTGCAACATGCCAGCTATGATCTGCTCACCACGGCGGAGTATGCGGAGTTTGGCAAGCGACTCGACTTACAAATCCTGGCGGCGACCGAGGGGATGTGGTTCAACCTGATCCACCTGCACGGCGTCAATGTCATGTTTGACGTGGTGGCGGATTACCCGGGGCAGGTGGTGAACTGGCACGACCAGGAGACGCCGCCCAGCCTGGGAGCGGCGCAGTCGCGCACCGGCATGGCGTTGTGCGGCGGGCTGCGGCAGTGGGAGACCATGGTGCGCGGCACGCCGGAACAGGTGCGCGCCGAGACCGCCGCCGCCGTCGCCGAGACGGGCGGCCGCGGCTTTATTCTGGGGACCGGCTGTGTGACGCCCATCATCGCGCCCACGGCCAACATCATGGCGGCGCGTCAAGCAGTGGACCTGGCGGCGGTGCGCTGAGCGTGCAGCCGCGGGTCGCATAACGTCCGGCATTCGAGGCGACAGTCACAGGCATAACGTGACTGTCGTTTTGTGTTGCGGCGCGATTTCTGCGCCGGCGCGCGAACGGTGCGCCCGCTGATGGGCTGCTTTACAACCAATGGCCGGGGACGTATAATCCGTTGGTTTCCAATTCCACCCAAGACATACAAGAGCAGATAGCTGTCCAATCAGATGATGCGGGCATTTGATGCAGTTGCGTGTGTGAGGAAGTTGGCGCTGGGCATTGCTTTGATGCTGGGCCTGGCGGCGTGCCAACCGGTGCGGCCCGTGGCGGAGGCTGCGCCGGCGGCGGAAGGCATCATGCAGGAGGTCGCGGTCGTGGTCACAGTAGCGCCGACGGTCGAGCCAACGCTTGCGCCGACCGCTGTGCCAACCGCGGACCCGGCATTGATGGCCGCGGGGCTGGCCGTCTATCGCGCCCAGTATTGCGGCGTGTGTCACGAACTGGCCGCGGCGGGCACGACGGGAACCTTTGGGCCGTCGCACAACGGTCTCGGCGCGACCGCCGCGGCCCGTATGGCGGCGGCAGACTACACGGGCGCGGCGACGACGCCCGCCCAGTATATCTACGAGAGCATCGTCACACCGGAACTCTACATCGTGCCCACCTATGCGATGACGTCTCACCGCATGCCGCCGTATGGGCATCTGCCGGCGGCGGATCTGGCGGCGTTGGTTGCATTCCTGGCTGCCCAGTAGGGGCACGTCGGACCCCAGACTGCTCTGTGCAGGCGGGGCTGCGTGGCTCGCTGGCCGGCATTGCGGGTTTATTTCACTGTCAGCTGTGCAGATAACAAGGAGAAATCGTATGCAGAAACGGCTAAGTGGGTTCGCCGCGCTCTTGCTGGCATTGGCGATGGTGTTGGCCCGACCGGCCGCGCCTGTCATGGCCCAGGAGCTTGTCGGCGACGTGGTGGCCGAGGGCTTCAACGCGCCGCAGGGCGTGTTGGTTGCGCCGGACGGCAGCGTTTGGGTTGTGGATTCCGGTCTGGGCGGCGATAACGAGATTGAAGCCGTCGGACCCTCGGGCGAGAAGGTCGCCATGACCTATGGCGACACCTCGCGTATCGTCAAGATCGACGCCGACGGGACGCAAACCGACGTGGCGGTGCTGCCCTCGGTCTTTACGGGCGAAGAGGCGGTCGGCGGCGCGCGGCTGGCGCTGGTCAATGACGTACTGTATGTGACCAGCGGCGTCTGGATCGACGACGGCTCCAGCCCGCCGAACGTGCTGCCCAACACTGCGGCGGTGCTCAAGGTGGGCGCGGACGGTAGCCTGGAGGAGGTCGTGCCGACGTGGCGCATGGAAAGCCGGATGAACCCGGACAATACCATCAAGGAGTCGCATCCTTACGGCATTGTCGGGACGGCAGAAGGCAAGTTGCTGGTGGCCGATGCCGGGGCCAATACCCTGCTGCGGATTGACCCGGCGACAGGGACCGTGGAACTGGTGACGACCTTCCCGGCCATTCCGGGTGTCTTCCCCAACCCGAATCGCGGCGGTGAGATGCTGGCGGACCCGGTGCCGACCGGTGTGGATGTGGCCGCCGACGGCAACGCCTATGTGGCGCTGCTGAGCGGCGCGCCGTTTGTGCCCGGCTCGGCCAAGGTTGTCATCGTGACGCCGGCCGGCGCGCGCACCGACTATGCCACCAACTTGACCATGCTCACCGACCTGAGCATCGGCCCGGACGGCAATGTCTACGCGGTGCAGTTTGCCGTATTCACCGACCAGGGTCCGACGCCCGAGAGCGGCGCGGTCGTGCGTGTGCTGCCGGGTAACCGGTCTGTGCCGTTGATTAGCGGCCTTTCGTTCCCGACGTCGCTTGACTTCAACGAGGCGGGCGACGCCTACGTGACGATCAACGGCGCGGGTGCGCCGGGGTCGGGCGCGGTGGTCAAGTTTGCGGGCGCGATCGCGGCGGCAGAAGAGATCGTCGCCGCGGCTGCCCCGGCGGTGACGGTGGATGACCAGGAGAGCGACGGCGCGAGCGTGACGGTGGCGAGCGTCAAGGCGCCGGAGGCCGGTTGGATGGTGATTCACGCCGACGTCGACGGCAAGCCCGGCCCCATCTTGGGCCAGACCGCCGTCCCCGCGGGCACGACTGAGAATGTCGTGGTCATGCTGGATGCGCCGCTGGAGGCGGATGCGACGGTGTGGGCGATGCTGCACACCGATGCGGGCGAGGCGGGCGTCTACGAGTTCCCCGACGGCCCCGACGTGCCGGTGACGTGGGCGGGCGCGATCGTCATGTCGCCGCTGAATGTGACGGTGGCTGCGAGCGCCGAGGCTACGCCGGAAGCGACTGAGGAGCCGGTGGCAGAGGCCGCTGCCGAGGCCACGGCAGAAGCGACCGAAGAGCCAGTGGCTGAGGCCACGCCGGAAGCCACTGAGGAAGCCG
>CAYJQA010000054.1:240-3302 GCA_964372065.1 uncultured Litorilinea sp. | reverse complement strand
GAAGCGACCGAAGAGCCAGTGGCTGAGGCCACGCCGGAAGCCACTGAGGAAGCCGCGCCGGAGAGCCTGCCGAGCACGGGCGCGAGCCAACCTTCGGGTGTCGCGACGGTGGCCGTCGTGGCCGGGCTGGGTGCGCTGCTGGTGGGCGGTCTGTTCCTGCGCCGCCGTCGCGCATAACCCCAGCTGGGGTCGCCGCGATCGCGGATTGCTGATGGACAAGACGAGGCGGCGGATCACGACGATCCGCCGCCTCGTTGCTTATCACGGTGGGTCTTGATTGCGGCGCAGGCTAGAGCCGGACGGCGTCGCCGGTGGCCGCCGAGCGATAGAGGGCGAGCACGCTCTGGAGGAAGGCACGGCTGTGCGCCAGCGGGACGACCGGCGCGGCGCCGTCCAGGATGCACGCTTCCATCGCCTGCACTTCGCACAGGTACGGATCTACGGCGCGCGTGACGATCTCCTCGACTGTGCCGTCGCGGTAGGTCAAGGTCATCACGCTGTCTTTGCCGGTCAGGCCGGGCTTCCACGGCTCCGGGATGTGCAGGACGCCCGCATCGCCCACCAGCCAAGCGCCCTCACGGAAGGGTGTGCGGAAGCCGCACGAAACTTGGCCAACCTTGTGGTCCGCAAAATGCAGTTGGCCGCGCAGCGCCACGTCTACGCCCGATTCGCCGACGATCTGATCGGCAAAGACGCTAATGGGGGCCTGCCCGCCGGTCATGGTGATGGCGAGGCTGTTGGGGTAGACGCCCACGTCCCACAGCGAGCCGCCCGATAGCCCGGCATTGAGCCGGATGTTGGCGCTGTGTTCGGGCGCGAGGAAGAAGTGAAACCAAGTGTGGACGGTCTGGAGCGCGCCCAGGCGGCCCGCTTCCACGATGCGGATGGCGGTGCGCGTCTGCGGGTGGTGGAGATACATAAACGCTTCAAAGAGGGTGACGTCGTTGGCCTGGGCCGCGGCGGCCATGCGGTCGAACTCGTCCAACGTGACTGCCAGGGGCTTTTCGCACAGGATGTGCTTGCCCGCCTCCGCGGCGGCGACGGCCCATTCACAGTGCAGCGAGTTGGGCAGGGAGATGTAGACGGCGTCGATCTCCGGGTCGGCGAGCATGTCTTCATAGGAGCCGTAGGCCGTGGGGATCCCTTGTGCGGCGGCATAGGCCTGGGCCTTGGCCAGATCGCGGCTGGCGACGCCGTGCAGTTCGCTGCGTGACGCTTGGCGGATGGGGCCGATGAGCGCCTTGTTGATGTTCGCCGTGGACAAGAGTCCCCACCGGACGGTTGCAGGCATGACATTTCTCCTGGGGTTAGGCGACCGGAAGCGGGCGCGAGGGCGGACAAAATTCACATCATTGTACCCGCCCGCGGGCGGGTGCGCCAACTCCGGTCCCCATGCCGGACGGAGGGTGGGGAGGCAGCCATGAAGGTGAGCAGTGTGGAGGCCATGCGGGCGATGGATCGCACGGCCATCGACGAATACGGCATCCCTGAGATTGTGCTGATGGAAAACGCCGGGACCGCGGCCTGCCGTGTCTTGGCGCAGCAATGGCCCCCGGCGGGGCGGCGCTGGCTGGTGCTGTGCGGTGTGGGCAACAACGGCGGCGACGGTCTGGTGGTCGCCCGCCATCTCCACAGCGCGGGCAGCCAGGTCACGGTCCTGGTTTTGGGCGATCCGGCCTGCTATGGCGCGGCGTCGGCGGCGAACCTGGCGATGGTGCAGGGGCTAGGTATCGACTGCCGCGTGGTCGACGACGGCGCGCCGGTGTTGGCGGCCATCGCGGCGTGTGACGGCGTGGTGGATGGGCTGCTGGGAACCGGGATCGCGCGGCCTGTGACGGGGCTGTATGCGGCGGTGATCGACGCGGTCAACGCGGCGGGCAAGCCCGTGTTGGCGCTGGATATTCCATCGGGCATCCACGGCGATACGGGCCAGGTCATGGGTGCCGCGGTGCGCGCCGACCGCACAGTGACCTTTGGCCTGCCCAAGAGCGGCAACCTACTCTATCCGGGCTACGAGTACGGCGGTCGCCTGTGGGTGAGCCATATCAGCTTTCCGCCCACACTCTATCAGAGCGACGGCCTGGACATGGCGACCAACGATCCGGTGGCGCTGCCGCCGCGTGCGGTGGATGGGCACAAGGGCAGCTTTGGCGACGTGCTGGTCGTGGCCGGGGCCGCCGCCTACTACGGCGCGCCCTACTTTGCGGCGCTGGCCGTGCTGGCCGCGGGCGGCGGCTATGCGCGCCTGGCTGCCCCAGCCGGCGTCGTGCCGGTGGTCGCGAGCCGCGCCGCCGAACTGGTTTTTGTGCCGCAGGCAGAGACCGTGGGCGGCAGCCTGGCGCTGGAAAACCTGCCGCGACTGGTGGAACTGGCGGCGCACTGCGACTTTGTGATTGCGGGGCCGGGGACGTCGCTGGATGGGGAGACGCAGGAGCTACTGCGCCGGTTGGTCGTGGCGACGCCAACGCCGCTGCTGCTGGACGGGGACGGGCTGACGGCCGTTGCCGGAGACACCACGATTTTGCGCCGGCGACGCGGCCCGACGGTGGTGACGCCGCACCTGGGTGAACTGGCGCGGCTGACTGGGCTGACTACGGATGCGATCCGCCGTGACCGCGTGGCCGCGCTGCGCCAAGCCGCGGCGGCGATGCAGGCGGTGGTCGTGATGAAGGGCGCGCACTCGCTGATCGGCGATCCGGATGGGCGTGTCACCGTCAACCTCAGCGGTAATGCGGGGATGGCGACCGCGGGTTCGGGCGACGTGTTGACGGGGACGATTGCGGCGATGGCCGGGCTGGGGCTGGGCTTTGACGCGGCTGTGCGGATGGGCGTCTTTGTGCACGGGTTGGCGGGCGATCTGGCCGCGGAGCAGGTGGGCGAGGACGGCATGACCGCGCAGACCATTCTGGACCAGTTGCCCCAGGCGGCGCGTGCCTGTCGCATGGGCGATGAAGATCGGCTGCGGCGCTATCGCGTGCCGGTGGTCGTGTGACGCGTTGCCGGTTGGCCGCGGGGGCCACCGGCCCCGGGGGGGGGGTGGCCCCGGCCCGCTTAAACGGGGG
>CAYJQA010000054.1:0-230 GCA_964372065.1 uncultured Litorilinea sp. | reverse complement strand
GCGCTAGGGGGTGCGGGTGGTGTGGTGAGGGGTGCCGGTGGCCGGGGGGGGAAACGGGCACGCGTGGGCGTCTAGCCGCGGCCCAGATAAAGCTGCTGGGTCGGCAGCACGATGGCCTCGAGCACGTTGACGTGCAGCGGCAGCGCAGCCATGGTGACCGCGGTGACGGCCAGTTCGTCCACGGTCATCATCGGCTCTTGGTCCTGCGTCTTGGCTCCGGCGGCGCGGCG
>CAYJQA010000053.1:0-15466 GCA_964372065.1 uncultured Litorilinea sp. | reverse complement strand
GGGTCATGTCGCGCATGATGCCGAGGTAGCGGTCACCGCCCAGCGCCATGGCATGCACCTCCGCGATCATCCGCCGGCCGTCCTTGGATCGCAGAGCCACTTCGCCCAGGCTACGCCCCTCCGACACGACGCGCTGGAAGTGGGCCAGGCCCGCCTGCCTTTCCGCCTCGTCGAGCGAAAGCACGTCGGGTATCTTCAACTGCAACAGCTCGTGTTGCTCGTATCCCAGCATCTTCGCGGCAGCCGGGTTGGCTTCCAGATAGCGGCCGTTCCGGTCCACGACCATCACGCCGTCCACAGTCTGTTCAATGTAGGAGCGCAACTTGCGCTCGCTCTGGCGCAACGCGTCTTCGGCGGTGACGCGTTCGGTGACGTCACGCACGATGCCGCAGAACAGCCGCTGGTCGCCGACTTGCATCTCGCTGACACCCAGCTCCAGCGGCACCCGGGTGCCGTCCTTACGCAGACCGGTGACGAGGCGCCCGATGCCCATTATCTTCGGCGCGCCACCATCGACATACGACTTGAGGTAGTCGTCGTGCTGGCCACGGTCAGGGAAGGGCATCAGCATGGTTAGGTTGCGTCCGATCACTTCTTCTTCGCGCCAGCCGAAGATGCGTTCGGCAGCCGGATTGAAGCTCTGCATGATGGCCTGGGTGTCGATGGTCATGATCCCATCCAGCGCATGATCGAACACTGCGCGCAAGCGCGCCTCGCTCTCGGCGCGCTGGGCCAGCGCGCTGCGCAGTGCCCCGGTGCGCTGCTCCACGAGCGCCATCGCGCGTGCGCGCTGGCCGGCAAGCATTCCCACCAGCCCGGCCATCAGCCCGCTGATGGCCAGGCCACTCATCAGGATGGCCCACGACTGGTCGGGCGCGGCGTCGCCTTTGAACTGCGGCAGCGCGGCGAAATGGATGTTCCAGCGGCGCTGGCCGAACTCCAAGGCGATGTCTCGTGTGAACGTGGGCTCGTAACCCCGCGCCACTTCCTTTTGCAGTTCGGCAGAGGTGATCACCGGCGCACCAGTGTCAAGCACCTTCATGCCGATGACTGCGGCATCCGGGCCGAGCGAGCTGGCCACCATTTCCTTCGCGTCAAACGCTTCGACAACATAGCCCATCAATGCAGCCTGTCGTTCCGCGGCCGTTGGCGGTGTCTTGCCGCCCGCGTACAGGGGCACAAACAGCGCCCACACTGTGTCGCCTTGTCCAGGTGCCACCGGCGCCGCCAGCGGACCGGCCATCACCGTTGCACCGGACTCGCCAGATCGTGCCATCGCGTCGCGCGCGATCGGATCCTCCTGCAAGTCGAAGCCCACCGGCCGGCGGTCCAGCGTCCCGAAGGAGCGAAAGAACGCCAGCGGGAAATACTGTGCGCGCCGCTCGGACGCACGCACCGCATAACCCGCGAGGCCCTCGGCGCGAGCCTCGCGCTCATGGGCTTCGCGTTGTGCGTCGGTGACTCGTTCGGCATACGCTACCCACAGGCGGCCCGGTGGCTGTGTGCCGGTATCCATGACGTTGAAGTAGTTCCGCCACTGGGTGCGGTTGAGGCCGCCGCCGACGCTGAAAAGCCCGGCAACCGAGCGCAGCAGGATCGCGTCGGCATCCAGCCGATGGTGCAGTACGGTGCCAATGCGGCTGGTGCGGTATTGGAAACGCCGCTCCGCGCCTTCCCGCGACGCCTTTCGCGCGTCCTGCCACAACAGCAGCGTGACGCTGATGCCGACCAACAGAGCAATCAGCGTGAGCGCCATGGCCCGCAGCAGGTCGCCGCGTTGCCGGGCCGACGCCGTGGAGGAGGCGCTTCTCACAGGCGCCGGCGACGCGGCAGGTTTGGATGGCGACGGCATGTCAAGGGTTCACAAGCTGCAAGACAGGGTCAGCGTAGGGTAGCACTTCTTGTCAGAGGTCGATGCGGACCAGAAGTTTGCCGCGGGTCCGAAGCAGCCGCGAATTACTCTCAGTCTGGCCGCGCTGGGCGGCGCTCGGCTTCATTCTAACGGCTAGGCCCGAAGGGGCACCACGGGCCAGCCGCTATTGGCAGCGTTCCGCCAGCCAGCTAGCAGCGGCGCGATCGCCGCCCAGGCGCGCTTCTCATCTTCGGGGTTGCATTGCGCGCCCAAGTAGATCAGCTCGCAGCGCCGGGCCAGCGCGAACATCTCCGTATGGACCGCGGCGTCTCGCGCCACGCCCAGCAACATCGGGGGTGTGGCCAGGCGACAAGCCTGTGCCATTCGCTGAACGAGCGAAAGGTTGCGTTCCAGGTCGCCGTTGAGCAGCAGCACGATATGGGAATAGTCCTGCAGGAAGGCCCGGGTGAGCGGCAGTGCCAAGCCATGGCGGGCCATGGCGATCAACCGCAGCACGCGCCCGTCCTCGGCGAAATCCACATAGTCAGTGCCCACGTCCAGACCGTGAGCACCGGCAAAACGACGATGCACCACCTCTTCGCCGTGACAGTGTCCCAGCCAATGCACCAGATCGAACGAGGCCATTCTCTCGGCAGCACAGACCAGCACCCGCTGGAAGGCATCGGGTTCGGCCTGTTGCGCGGCACCCGGATGGCGCATCGGAGTCGAAAGGCGCCGCCACACTGTCTGCGGGGAATATTGCCTGCCGACCTCCAGTTCGCGGCGCAGCAGTCCAACGCGCTGCGCCATGTCGCTGAAGGACTCGTCGCACTGCGCGATGGCGGTCGACCAGGGCCCGGCCAGCAGGCGCGGTCCGCGGCTGCTGTGAACGATCCGCATGGAATGGTGGCGCGGGTCGCCCTCCACCCGTTCCATAATGCGCAGCAGCGCCTCTCCTGGACCCTCCTTCCACTGGGCGAACCAACCAGACTGGTAGAGCAGCGCGGTGGCCACACCAGCCGGCTCGTTATGGCGCACGGCACTGGCCCGGATGCGCTCCATCTCCGTGTAGATCGATCCCTGAACATTGGCTTGGCTGGCGTACATAAACCTTGCCACCGACTGTGCGCCGCCGTACTTTTCATGCCAGCCTGGTGGAGCGGCGACAGATTCCATATACCGTCCCCGCTCAGGCCTGTTGCGCCAGCACCAGATAGCCCTGAGCGCGATCGTGGGCGTCGAGCAACAGCGAGACCTGAAAGTCGGTCTTGCCGCGATGGGCGGCCACTATGTAGTGCTGGGCCCGTTGAACCATCGCCGCCTGGTTCAATGCTGCGTCGGCCGCGTGCCAGCCAGCCCATTTCAGTGTTTCGCGGATATCGGCTCCGCCGACTTTGGCCATGGACAGGCCCAGCACCTGATCGACGGCAGGAGTTGCGTAGGAAACGCGGTAATCCAGGTCCGATGCCAGCACGGCGGTTCCCGTCACTGAGCGCAGGATATTGGCCAGCAGCAGCTTTTCATCGATTGCCTGGGCGGCCTGCTGCAGGTCGCGCGCCTGCAATTCGACGATTTCCCTGAGATAGCTCACGTAATCGCCTTCCAGCCCGCGCGCGATCTCGTGGTGCGTGAGCAAGCCGCAGACGATGTCATTGTCGTCAACCACCACGAGGCGGCGAATGCACGTCTCTTTCATCGATGCCGCAGCATCGTGAAGCCGTTCGTGGGGCGCCACCGTTCTTACCGGCGCATGCATGGCCTCCCTCAGGGTAAGTTGCCGCGGATTGGCGTGTTCGTTGCACAGCCGAACGATGTCGCGCTCGGTCAGCACTCCGATGGGATGCCCCTGCGCATCGACGACCACCACGCAGCTCTGATGATTTTCGATCATCTGCGCCAGCGCAGTGTCGACCGTCGCCGCCGGCGGCAGCTTGCAGAACTCGGTACTCATCACGTCGCGGACATCCTTGAACGTCATGTAATACTCGTTGCCGAAGTTGCGCATCAGGTCGCCCTCGCTGGCGATGCCGAGCACATGTCCCGCGTCGTCCGTCACTCCCAGGTGCCGGATGCCGCGACTGGCCATCAGATGGTAGGCGTCTACACAACGGGTCGCAGAGGTCACCGTAAGTACCGGGGACTGCATCAGGTCGACGCAACTCAATGCCTCGATACCGCCTTTGCCGTG
Source organism: uncultured Litorilinea sp. (assembly GCA_964372065.1). Lineage (GTDB taxonomy): Bacteria > Chloroflexota > Anaerolineae > Caldilineales > Caldilineaceae > QEUY01. The sequence continues at coordinate 11,426 of CAYJQA010000053.1, read as the reverse complement.
CATGGCATGGACGATGTCGGACTCGGTGATGATGCCCAGGATCAGCTCGTTCTCGATGACCAGCACCGAGCTCACCGACTTGCTTAGCATCACCGCCAGCGCATGCATTGCAGTCTGCTCTGGGGCGGCCTGGCAGACGATGCGGGTCATCACTGCGGAAATCAGTTTGCGGCTTAAACTCATTTTGCTGCTTTCTCGTTGCGGGTCAGGTGGGCCACGCCGCCGAAGCTGCCGACCCACAAGCTGCCGTCACTGGCGCTGTCCATCGAGAATACGGTGTTGGAGAACAGCCCGTCGGCCGTGGTCATGACTTCGAATTTTTCGCCATTGCGCCTGGCCAGGCCATTGTTGGTGCCGATCCACAGATCGCCCTTGGCGGTTTGGTGCAGCATGAACACGTGATTGCCGGGCAGGCCGTCGGACACGGTGTAGTTCCTGAAGGTCTTGCCGTCGAAATGAGCGAGCCCGCCGCCCCATGTGCCGGCCCACACGGTACCGTCGCGATCGGCCACCAGCGACACGATGTAGTTCGGGTTGTACGCCGTGTTGATGTCCTGCAGCCCCATCTCCTGCTTCTGCCGCGCGTGGTGGCTCGACACCTTGGCCGGATCGTTCTTGAACGCCTCGTCCTTCTTCACAAGTTCGTAAGGCGCGCCCTGGCCCTTCGCATGGTTCCAGTTGTCCCACTTGCCGCCGGCGTAGCGCGCCAGGCCACCCTCGGTGGCAAGCCAGACGATGCCGTCCTTGCCCTCGGCCAGGCCGTAGACCCAGTCATTGGGCAGGCCACCCTTGGTGTTGTCGACCGTGTAGAGGTCCCACTTGGAGCGGTCGTGCAGATTGCCGCCGCGCACACGGTTGACGCCCGACCAGGTGGCGATCCAGACGTCGCCCGACTTGGTCTTGAGCACGTCGTAGACGAAGGCGTCGCCCAGTCCGTCCGGGATGTTGAAGGTCTCCCACTTGCCGGTCTTTTCGTCCAGCAGCGACATGCCGCCACCGTAGGTACCGACCACCAGCTTGCCGTCCAGCCGGCTCAGGTGGAATACGCCATTGGAGAGCAGGCCGGCGCGCGTGTCGAATAATTTGTACTGGTCGGTCTTGGTGTCGTAGCGGATCACCCCGCCCGACGTGCCGACCCAGACGACGTTACCCTCGCTCAAGATGTCCTTGACATTGCGATTGCCGACACGAAAGTGCACGAACTTCGCCTTCGGGTCGACCTTGACGGTGCCCTGCGTCGGCGGTGCGCCGCCCTCGGCCACTGGTGGATGGCCGGCCGGTGCCTGCACGTTGGCCGCGGGCTGCGCCGCGCCGGCCTGCACAGTGTCGGCTGGCGGCAAGGTCACTGTGGCCGCGGTCGTAACGCTTGCGTTGGCTGGGCTGGGCGCAGGGCCTTGTTCGGTGCGCTTGCCGAGCGAATAAGCGCCAGCGACGACGCCACCAAGGGCGACGACGAGCACGCCGATCATTTTGTGTCCGAGTTGCACGGTGTTCTCCTCTAAATATAAATGGGGGTGGGCGGCGACTCATCGCCCAATTCGAGTCACGCCGCGCCGCGTGCCCGCCCAAACCTGGCCTTGCGGCGTGACCGCGAGTGCATAGACGTTCTCTTCGAGCAATCCTTCCTTGCGGCCGAAGTTCTGCCAGCGCTTGCCGTCCCAGCGCGAAACGCCGCGGTTGGTGCCGAACCAGAAGGCGCCGTCCGGGTGCTGAGTGATCGAATAAACGATGTTGCCAGCCAGGCCGTCGGTGGTGGTCAGGTTGGTCCAGCGCTTGCCGTCGAAGCGGGCAACGCCGCCCCCCCAAGTGCCGGCCCACACGGCGTCGTCGGGCGCGATGTGGATCGAGAAGACGTAGTTCGGGTTGTAGGTAGCGCGGCCCTCGTTCATCGTCGCGAGATCGTGGCGCGAACGGGTGCCCAGGCCGGTATTGGCGCTGAAGGTCAAGTGGTCAGTGTTGGGCGCGCCCATGCCGTCCTTGTGCGTCCAGCTCTTCCAGGTCTTTCCGTCGAACATCGACACTCCGCCCTCGGTGCCGAACCAGACTCGGTCCTTCGAATCGACGCCGAGGCCATAGACCCATTCATTGATGAGTTCGCGCACGAAGGTCGTGAATTTGCCGCTCTTCGGATCGACCTTGTTGGCGCCGGCCCAGGTGCCGATCCACAAAGTGCCGTCCTTTTGCGACGCGAAGCAGTAGACCCAGTAGTCCGCGAGGCCGTGCATCGGGAAGAAGGTCTTCCAGTTGCCGTCCTTGTAACGGGAGACGCCGCCGGCATTCGTGCCGAACCACTTGTTGCCCTGATCGTCGATGCCGACCGAGAACACGTACTCGTTGGCCAGGCCTTCATTGCGGGTGAAGGTGTTGCGCGGCTTGAGCGTCTTCATATCGACTTCATGCACGCCAGACGAGGTGCCGACCCACATCGCGTCGCGTGCACGCTCCACCGTCAGAGCCCGCACGTAGACGCCTGCGCCGACCTCGAAGCTGTCCAGCACGCGCCAGGCGCCCGCGGCCAGTTCGACGGCGGGCTTGGGGGCCTGCGCATTCGCCATGTTGGCACCGGCGCACAGGGCAAGCGCGAGGCCCAGAGAGAAAAACAAGGGTTTCATCAACTCAGAGTCCTCAGGTAGGCGATGATGTCGAGGATTTCGCGCTCGCGCAGCACGCCGAAATAGCCGGGCATTGCGCCCTTGCCGTTGCGTATGGCGGTCATCAGTTGCATGTCGGGCCGCATCAGGGCCTCCATGCGGCGAAAGTTCGGCGCGCCCGGCATCACCGGCGTGCCGCTGTTTCCATGGCACACTGCACAATGGGTTGAATACATCGCGCCGCCGCGCTGGATGTCGGCGGCGCACGCATTGCCGGCCGTCAGCGTGAGCGCTACTCCCATGACAATTCCCAATCTTGGGAAAATGTTTGCGATCGATGTCATATGCGAGATCACTTGGCGTCCTTGGCCGCCGCCTGGAGAAGGCTGCGCACTCGCGCATCAAGGGCACTGGCCTGCTCAAGGTCCTTGACCAGCCCGAGATCGCCGGTGCGGTAGGCACGCGCCAACGCATCCAGTGTCTGCGCGTGGTTCTTCTTTTCAGCCTTGTGGTACCACTCGAGCGCCAGCGCGGCGTCGCGCGGTACACCGCTGCCGTTGGCGTACATGCGGCCGAGGCCGAATTCGCCGGCCGCCTCGCCCTGCTCCGCGGCCTTGCGGTAGAGCACCAGCGCTTCATTGTCGAACTCTGCAGCGTGCAGCAGGTCGGCCAGGCGTGCCTGGGCGACCGCATGGTTCTGGTCGGCCGCCTTGCGCAGCAGCGCCATGGCGGTGAACAGGTCGCCCCCGCGCAGCGAGCCTTCGGCCTGTTGGACGTCTTCAGCGGGGCCCGCTTCGACCGTGGTTCCGAACGCGCAGAGCGCGGCCAGCGACAGAACGCAGCGGGCGACGATTTGGGTGTGGTCGGTGAGCTTCATGTACTTCGAAGTGCAAGAAGCAGGCCAATCTTCGGTGACGCCGCGAGCCAGCCGGCTAGCCCCTCCGGTCAGTCGGCGTCCGGTTCCCCGCCGCCGCGCGCCTGCTCGTACTCCTCGATCTTGCGGTACAGGCTCGACAGGCCGATGCCCAGGCGCCGCGCGGCCGCGCGGCGATCGCCTCCGGACTCTTCAATCGCGCACAAGATGCGATTGTGCTCATAGTCGCGCACCTGTTCGCGCAGTCCGCCGATGCCTGGCCGCTGCCCGGCGTTCAGCCCGTCCCCGGACACCACCGGCGTGATGTGCGGAGGCAAGTCGGCCACCGTGATGCGCCCGTCCTCAGCCAGAATCGTGGCGCGCTGCAGCACATTCTCCAACTCGCGCACGTTGCCAGGCCAGTCGTAGCCGAGGAGGATATCTTCCGCGTCGGGGTCGATGGCGAGCTGGCCGGCGACGCCGAAGCGCTCGGCGCCGCGCTCCAGCAGATAGCGGATCAGTGCCGGAATGTCCTCGCGCCGCTCACGCAATGGCGCCACGGTGACTTGGAAGCCGCTCAGCCGAAAGTACAAATCCTCGCGGAAGCGTCCCGCGCTCGCCATCTCGCTCAGGTCGCGGTTGGTCGCCGCGAGGATCCGCACGTTGATCTTGCGGACCTGCTCGCTGCCGAGGGGGCGGATCTCCTTGGCCTCGAGCACGTGCAGCAGCTTGACCTGGAGCTCCAGCGGCAGCTCGCCGATCTCGTCCAGAAAGATCGTGCCCTTGTCGGCCTCAAGGAAGAGGCCCTTGCGGGCGCGGTCGGCGCCGGTGAACGCGCCCTTGGTGTGACCGAAGAATTCGCTTTCCAGGAGGTTCCCCGGAATGGCCCCGCAATTGACCGGGATAAAGGGTTGGGCGGCGCGCTGGCTCTGCTGATGGATCGCGCGCGCCGTCACGCCCTTGCCGGTGCCGCTCTCGCCGGTGATCAACACGGTGCTGTCAGTGGGCGCAACCTTGGACACCAGCCGGTCGAGCGTTCGCATCACTTGGGAGAGAGCCGGGCAGTAGTCGTCGCGGCGCCCCACCACCAGCTTGCGCAAGGCTTCGTTCTCGCCGCGCAGTCCGCGCAGATCGGCGATCTGCATCAGCCGCTGCGTCAGCTCCTCCGCGCGCAGCGGCTTGATCATGTAGTCATAGGCGCCGGCCTTCATCGCCTCGACCGCGGTGTCGACCGACGAAAAGGCCGTCATCATGATGAAGGTGGCGTCAACGCCGGCGGTACGCGCTTCGCGAACGACCTCGATGCCGGTCAGGTCGGGCATGTTGATGTCGCACAGCGCAACCTCCACATCACCCTTGCTCAGCCGCATCAGCGCCTCGCGCCCCCCAGCCGCCACTTCGACCGAATGGCCGGCACGCGTCAAAGTCGCCGCGAGAATTTGGCGAATGGCGGGTTCGTCGTCGACAACCAGTATCTGCAGCTCGGAACTCATTTTGCTAGTGTAGCGGCGCCTGAAGCGTCCAACGGAATCCACACGCTGACGCGGGTCCCTTGCCCGGCGGCCGACTCCAGCATGATGTGTCCGCCATGATCATGGGCGATGGAGCGGCACAGCGACAGCCCGAGACCGGTGCCGCGGCCGGCCGGCTTGGTCGTGAACAGCGGCTCAAAGGCGCGTTCGCGCACCGCGTCGCTCATGCCACAGCCGTTATCGGACACGCACAGCTCGACGCCACCACCAGCGCAGCGCGCTGCCAGCTCGATGCGGCCGGTGCGCGGCGCGAGTGCGGCCGTCGCGTCGACGGCATTCATCACCAGGTTGATCAGCAGCAGCACCAGACGATCGGCGATCGCCATTACCGCGGGCAGTTGCGGATCGAGCGCGGGAACGACCGTCACGGCCTTCAGGCGCGGTTCATAGCGCAGCAGGGCAATCGCCTGCGTCACGATTTCATTCAAGCTAGCGAGCTGCCGTTGCGACGCGGGTGCCGCGGCCAGCTCGGATATCTCGTGCGTGATGGCCACCAGGCGCGCCGTTTCGTGAAGAATCTGCCTCGGATCGCACCGCTCGCCTGCGGCGGCCGGACCGAGTTCGCCGCTGCGCTGCGCGTCCACCATTGCCCGTGCGTAACCATCGATGGCGGCGATCGGGTTGCCGATCTCGCGCAGCACGCCGGCCGCCATCGAGCCGATCGCGGCCAATTTTTCCTGGTGCATGACGTTGCGCCGCTCTATCGCCAGATCGCGCTCATGGCGCGCCAAGGCATCGGCCAGGCTGTCGACCGCTTGAGCCAGGTCGCTCAGTTCGTCGTTGCGTGCCAGCGGCCGTCCGGCGCTGCGATCGCCTACGACAATGGCCAACGCGCGTGCGCGCACGGCACCGATGTCGACCGCCAGTCGCCAGAAGAACAGCATGGCCAACGCACCGATGGAAGTGATGCCGAGCCACGCCAGACAGACGATGGTGACGGTGCTTCCATCGATATACTGGCGCGCCGCGGCCAGGTGTTGCGTGCTGCTGAACTCCGACTGGCGCAGTTGCTGCTCGAGTTCGCGCGGCGGTGCGTCCGGGCCGCGGGCTGACCCCTCCAGCCGGCGCTGCAGCAGCGTGGCCTGCGTCGCATGCGCCTCCGCGAGCGCTTCGAGGTCGGATTGAACGACGCCGCGAAACAGCAGCGCCGAGGCGACCAGCAGCATCGCGAGCGTCATGACGCCGAGAATCGCGAGCAGGCCTGTGGTGCGCAGCGGCATCCGGCGCGGCTTTGCAGCCGGCCGTCCCGCGGGCGGCGGACGAAGGACGGGGTTGGACAGTTCGCCGCTGCTCGTCATGTGTTCATGCCGGTTGCAGCAACAGGTCGAGTTGCTCGCGCACCGCTGGTGAATCCCACTCACGTGCACCGATCCAGCGAGCGAGCACCCCACCGTCGGCGGCGACGATAAACGTTTGCGGCAGCACTTTTACATCGAGCGCTGCGACTACCGGCATGCGCGGCGACAGGACGACACAGTGTAGAAGGGCGGCATGCTGGGCCAGGAATTCGCGCACCGGGAAAATATCCTCGGCGAGGGCGATGGTACACACGTCGATGGCGAGCGGCGCGAGAGCCGACGTCAGGCGTTCGAGGCTCGGCAGCTCGCGCCGGCACGGCGGGCACCAAAGTGCCCACACATTAATGACGCGCGCACCGGGGCTCGTGCCCGCCAGAGTGGCCGGCCGACCTGCGAGGTCGCGCACGGGCAGCGACGGCCAGCGCAGTCTGGTGTCGGGCGAACGCGCACCGTCACAACCGACGAGCCAAGCGACTGCCCCGGCCATCGAGACAATCGCGCTCCGGCGTCTGACACGCAGCGCTCCATGCTGCTGGGTGCGGCTCATGGCACGACCCCGTCGATGACGAGCTTGAGGCCGTGCGAACCGACCTTCACCGGCCCGAGCGTGCCCATCGGATCGCCGCTTTGCGGCGTCGGGTTGCCTGTGCGCGAGATGCGCGCGCCGAGCATCAGCAGCCACCGCAGCATCGAGCCTTCGTGGCCGCCCCATATGGCCGCGATGCGGTACGGTGTCGGCAACGCGGTGTTGGAATGCTGCCCGATAACGAGCAGCGTGAAGTTGTTGCCCACAAAAGCCGCCGCAAGCGCGACGAACAGGAACTGGCCTTGCGCGGCCGGTTGCGCGACCGCCATCCATGCCGGCACGCCCTGCGCCAGTGCGAGCATCAGCGCGACGATGAGACAGAAGTGGCCGATTTCACCGATCACTGTGTTCCTTGTTGGCAGCCAGCCTGGCGTTACCGCGTGCTGCCTCGCGCGTTTCGTGTTCGCCATCCCTGGCGAGCACCTCGTCGGCCTTGAATACGCCGTCGTACCCGATGCGTCCCGGTGTGTCCGCGCGTTTGCGCTCACGGCTGCGGATGCGCCGGCGCAGCCTGAAGACTTCGATGGCCATCAGCGCAACGCACAGGCCGAACGAGCTCCAGACGTAGGGGCCATACCCGCCCATCGTCAAAAACGCCTGCCAGTTCATGCCCCGCCCTCTTGAGCGATCCAGTTGGAGTCGGCGTCGCGCTCGATCATCAGGCAGCGGACGCGAGCCAGGACCACGGCGAAGGCATACATCCAGAATGCCAGGGCCAAAACCAGCATGCCCGCAAGCACCGTGCTCGCCACGGTGGGCGAGCCGCTCAGGCTCGCCGACGCGCCCCGGTGCAGCGCGCTCCACCAACGCACTGAGAAATAGATGATCGGAATGTTGAGTACGCCGATGAGCACGAGCACCGCACAAGCCCGGTCCGCGCGCTGCGGATCGTCGATCACCGAACGCAGCGCCAGGAAGCCGACATACAGGAAGAACAGGATCAGCTCGCAGGTCAGCGGCGCGTCCCACACCCACGAGGAGCCCCAGGTCGGCTCGCCCCACGGCGAGCCGGTCCACAACGCGACGAAAGTGAACATCGTGCCGGTCGGCGCAAGCGCTGTCATCATCATCGCCGGCAGGCCGGCGTTCAGCGCCAGGGCGAGTGCCGCGTAGCCCGCCATCACGAGGTACAGGATCAGCGACATCCAGGCCGCCGGCACGTGCACGAACCCGACGCGGTAGGCGTCGCCCAACTGGCCGTGGGTCGGCGCAATCCAAAGGCCAATCGCCAGCGCGACCAATGTCAGCAGCAGTGCCGCGGTTGCGAACCACGGCACCAGCCGGCCAGCCAGCGGATAGAAGCACGCCGGGGACGCCAGGCGGAGCAGCCGCGCGTGCGCGAGTGGTAAGGCGGTGTTGATGTGCATGGCTACTTTATCCACTGCATGGACCATGCCAGCGCCCGATGCTCTGCTGTGGCCTACTGCAGGTGGTTGCCGCGCTTCCCGGCTGCAAGAAGCAACTCGGCGGCATTCCCGTAATCGGGAAACGGAAATGAGGTCATTTTGGGCGCGGCGTCGCGGGGGCCACGCTCGCATGCCGGCCTAGCTTCTCTTCCCACTCCCACAGGGCAGCGCGCGCGCGCACGCGGTGCGGATCGTCGGCGGGCGCCAAATGCAGGTAGCTGCGCATGCCGCCGAGCGCGGCTTCGTAGTCCTCCTGCAGTTCGTCGGCCAGCGCCAGGCCATAGTAGGCGTTGGCCTGTCCGGGCCGCAGGTCGATCGCCGCCAGAAAGAAGCCCCGCGCCGCATCGGCGCGCTCCAGGCCCAGCAACGCATAGCCCATGTTGACATGCGCTTCCGGCATGTCGGGCGCGAGCTCCAGGACCCGATGCAAGGCCGTGATCGCGTGTTCGTACTGGCGCGCGTGCAACATCGCGACCGACTGGTCGAAGCGCTGGCGCAGCTCGGACTGCTGCATCTGCCGCTGGTGTTCCAGGCGTGACACGCGCTCGGGGGCGGGTGTGGCCACCGCCATGGCGGCCAGCAGCGCCAGCGCCCCGATGAACGCCGCCCACTCCCCCTTGACGTAACTTCCGCTCATACCGCCCCCTTGTGCGGCGCCAGGCTGACGAACGGCACGCCGAAGAAAGTGAGGAAGGCGATGACGAAGACCGCGACGATCAGCAGCGCCCCCGGCCGCGGAGCGACGCGCCAGGTGATGCGTGCATGCACCGCCGCGGCCAGCGCGAGCCAGGTGATGAAGGCCCAAGTCTCCAGCGGATCCCAGGCCCAGAAGCGGCCCCACGCATCCTGCGCCCAGACGGCACCGGCGATCAGCATCAGGCTTTCGAACACCAGCGCCGCGAGCATGAAGCGCCAGGCCAGAGCATCGAGTGCCGCATCGCCCGGCATGCGCTCGAACCAGCGCTTGCCGCGCGCCGTTGCGCGCCCGAGCAGCACGCCCGCGAGCCCGGTCGCCACCAAGGCGCAACCGAGGAACACCTTGCCCAATGCCACGTGAAACCACAACACCGGCATCTCGTAGGTCGGCGGCAGGTGCGAGTCCAGCGGATTCACTGCGAGCAACCACGCGGCCAGCACCGCCAACAGTGATAGCACCACGGGGGAGCTGTCGCGCAGAATCGGAATTCTCCAGAGGGCGAGTCGCCAGGCGAGGCCCAGACTCAAGAGGCTGCTGGCAAGGATCTCGAACATGTTCAGGAACGGACCGTGTCCGATTCGCGCCCAGCGCAGCGCGATGCCGACGGCCAGAGCGAAGAGCGCGAGGTCGGTCAACGAGGCCCGAGCGCGGGTCGAAGCGCGCTGGCCGCTGCCGGATGCCGTGGCCAGACTTCGCCAGGCGATCAGCGCCGACAGCGCCATCAGGACGGCGCCGCCGCACAGCCACCAGTAGTCCAGGGGACGCGCCGCGATGTTCATGCAGTGGCTCCTTCGCTCAAGGGCAGCAGCCCGGCGCTGCGCCCCCACAGATGCCAGCCCAGACCCAGTACGCCCAGCAGCGAGACCACCAGCATCGGCACCAGGGTGGGGTCGTAGAAGATCCGGTAGCCCATCCAGCCCGTGAGGCGCTCGTAGCGCAGCGTCGCACCCGGCAACTTTAGCGATCCACCGGGCTTGAGTTCGTGGCGCATCGCATCGACCTCGACCACCAGCACGGTGGGCATGTCGTGCGGGTCCAGCGTCCAGGCCGACTGTTCGGGCAAGGGCCGCTCGATACGCAGCCAGAAGCGCAGTGAGCGTCCATCCGGTGTGCGCCAGCTGTTCTCCTGCTTCCAGTCGAACAGGGGATAGGACGGCATGTGCAGCGCGCCCTGCACCGGCTCGCCACCGTCCGGCTGCCAGGTCAACACGGGCGCAAATCCCTTGTTGTGCGTGGTGTAGAAGCGGTATCCATCCAGCACCAGGGGCGTGTCGTCGCCGACGATCACGGGGCCTGCCTGTCGTTCGATCCAGACGCGGCTGCTCGTGTGCGCGCGCTTGACGCCCGGTGCATAGGCCACCTCATAGGGACCCTGACGGAAAGTCAGCCGCTGCCACGCTGTGCCATGCCAGGGTCCTTGGCCGATCACCTCGATCTGCGCCGGATCAAGCAGCACGTCCTCGGCCACTTCGACGCGCCCATCGAAATGCGTCATCCGTCCCCAGCCGGCCAGCATCAACAATCCGAGCAGCGCGACATGGAACACTCCGAGCCCGCCGCGGCGCAGCGCCGACCGCAAGACAAGGGCGGCGACCAGGTTCAGCGCCAGCATCACCAGCGGTGCCACGATCAGCCAGGCTGGAGCTGTCGGCCAGTCGTAGCTCGCCAGCGTGCCCCCGGCGAGCAGCGCGAAACCCGCCAGCGTGAGCCCGGGGGATGCCAGGCGCTGTGCAATTCGCTTCATGGCAGGTTGACGCATTGCTCGCTGGAGCCGTTCATCCAGTTCTTGCCGCTTTGGCCGTTCCCGGGCGCGCCGACCGAGCCGCAGTCGGTGTCGGTCCAGTTGCCGCTGGTCTTGAAGTTGCGTACCTTCAGCGCCGCATTCAGATAGTAGGGCGCGTTGGTGTACGTCGCCGTCGTGTTGTTCCGCACCTGCGTGCCGGCTGCGAGCCCCGCCTCCGGCCCGACGTCATTCAAATTGACGAGGAAAGCCTTGTTCTTCCAGCCGTGCGGCACCGCGACGTGGCACCAGCTGCAGCGGATGCGGCCGATCTTGTCGGTGTGAAAGGCGTGCAGGTTGCCCTTGTCGCTGTTGTAGAAGCCGCTGGTCTGATTGCTGACGCTGCCCAGGCCGTTGCGGTCGGCGTAGTTGGCCGGGTTGTGGCATTTGAAGCACAGCGCATTGGCGGTGTACGCGGCATCGCGCCCGCTGGCGCCGGTGGTCGAACTCCACTCGCCTTTCAGGATGAAATTGTTGGTCGAGCCGTGCGGGCCCCAGGGGCTGCCGTCCTCGCCGCCCGCCGGCACGACTGTGTCGGCCGCGGTGTTCGAGCCGTGACAGTCGGTGCAGTACATCGTTTGTGTGCCAACGTCGGCCGTGGCGTTCCAGGGGCTGCGCCACACGCTCGTCGTGTTGCTGGTGATGCTGCGCGTCGCTAGGCTGCGCCCGGTGTTGTCCACGAC
>CAYJQA010000052.1:9353-15554 GCA_964372065.1 uncultured Litorilinea sp. | reverse complement strand
CGCCAGGACCGTGCGCCGCGCTGCCCGCCGACAGCACCCTGCCCGCGACCAGTCTGGCCGCGACCGCCGGCAACTTCAAGAGCATCATCCTGGTGGACGAAGCGCGGCTGCGCGCTCGCTACCCCGCGGGCGAAGTCGACGCGCTGCTGGCGCAGGTTGGCGTGCTGGCCGCGCGGGCCGAGGTCAAGGGCGTGGTCGTGGATGTGAGCGACGATGCCCGCGTCGCGGCGGCCAATGGCCGCGCCGACAGCTTCGCCGCCTGCCCCTATGCCAAGAATGTGGTCGCCGCGTCCATCCGCGCGCTGGTCCAGGCGTATGCCCGCGCCAACCCGCTGGAGTATGTGGTGATCGTGGGCAACGACGACGTGATCCCCTTCTTCCGCTATGCGGACAACGCTCTGTTGGGCCATGAGTCCAACTACGTGCCGCCGGTCAAGGACGACAGCGCGTCCCAGGCAAGTCTGCGCTTGGGCTATGTGCTCGGCCAAGACGCCTACGGCGCGAGTGTGGAGTTGTCGCTCCACGGGGCCGACTTCCCCGTGCCCGATCTGGCCGTGGGGCGCTTGGTGGAGACGCCCGGCGACATGCTGACCATGCTCGCCGCCTATCTGGGGACAACCGGCGGCGTCGCGCCCACGCCGCAAAGCGCGTTCGTCTCCGGCTATGACTTCCTGGAAGACGCCGCGCTCGCCATGCAAAGCGAACTGGCCGCGGGTCTTGGCAAACCGGTGGACACGCTGATCACCCCGCAGGAGGTGTCGCCGCTGGACCCGACGGCCTGGACCGCGGCCCAACTCAAGGCCAAGCTTGCGGGCCAACGGTACGACATTACCTTCCTGGCGGGCCACTTCAACGCGGTCAGCGCGCTGGCCGCCGACTACAGCACGTCGTTCCTCACCACGGAACTGCTGGCGCTGCCCGTGAACCTGATCAACGCGCTCTTCTTGAGCGCAGGCTGTCATGCGGGCTATAACATCGTCACGCCCCACGGCGTGCCCGGCGTGACCTTTGAGCCGGATTGGGCGCAAGCCTTTGCCCAGCGCGGCGCGACGCTCGTCGCGGGCACCGGCTATCAGTATGGCGATACGGACTTCCTGGAATACAGCGAACGGCTGTATCTGGAGTTTGCGCGCCAACTCCGCACCGGCGACGGCCCCGTGCCCGTGGGCAAGGCGCTGGCCGCGGCCAAGCAGCGCTATCTGGCGACCACGCCTGTCATGCGCGGCATCCACGAAAAGGCCGTACTGGAGGCCACGCTCTTTGGCCTGCCCATGTTTGCCGTCAACCTGCCCGGGGCGCGGCTGCCCGCAGACGACGACGCGCCGGTAGTAGGGCAGACCCAGGCCGTGAGCGCCGCGCCCGGCAAGGCGTTGGGGCTGCGCTCTGCCGACCTGACCGTCACGCCCCAATTGACCGAACGCGTGCTGGAACTGACCGGCGTGGACGACGTCAAGGCGCTGCAAGCGCGCTGGCTGGAAGGCAGCGACGGCGTCGTGACCAATCCCGGCGAACCCGCGCTGCCGCTGGAAAGCATGAACGTGAGCGCGCCGGGGCTGGTCTTGCGCGGGGTGGGGCTGCGCGGGGGCGCGTATCGCGACGTGGCGGACATCCTGCCGCTGACGGGCGCGCCCACTACCGAACTGCGCGGGGTGCATCTCTCCTTCCAGCCCGAAGTGTGGTTCCCGCTGCGTCCGTGGGGCGTCAACTACTTTGGCGCGCTGACCGGCGACGGCGTCACGCGCCTAAACGTGACCCCGGCGCAGCACAAATCCGCGGGCGCGGCCGGGCCGGCCGGTCTGCGCCGCCAATTTAGCCGCCTGGACTTCCGCCTGTTCTACACGCCCAACCCGGACGACGTGGCCGCGGCCGCCGATGGGCACGGGCTGGTCGCCGATGCGCCCACCATTATCCAGGCGCAGGGCATCCCGGACGGCGGCGATCTGCTCTTCCGCGTGCGTGTGGTGGGCAACCCGGCCGCGGGTCTGCAAGGCGTGTGGGTGACGTATACCGCGCTGCAAGGACCGTGGTTCGGCGTGTGGCAGTCGTTGGACCTGACACAAAGCGGCCAGGATTCCACCTTGTGGGAAGGCCGGCTGCCGCTGCAGGGCACGCCTGCCGCCGGCGTGCGCTTTATGGCGCAGGCCGTCAACGGCCTGGGGCTGGTGGCGCTGGCAGAGAATTTGGGCCGTTACTACACACCCGGCGGCGACGCCGCGCCCGTGCGGACCACGCTGGAACTGGCGCCGCCCGCGACGACCGTCGCAGCCTATGGCGACACGGTGACCCTGGCGGCGGTGCTGCGCGATGGCGCGGGCAACGCCCTGTCCGGGCTGCCCTTGCTCTTTGGCGTGGGGCCGCATGTGCGCCTGGGCGTGACCGACGCCAATGGCCGCGCTCAGGCGGCGATCTCGCTGGTGGGGTTGCCGGGCCAGTACTTGATCAACGTCGCCTTTGGCGGCAACGCTGGCTATGCTGCGTCCGCCGCGACGGGCAGCGGTTCCTTCACCCTCCAGCGCCAAGCGTCTGTCCTGACGCTGGACCCGCCGGTGGCGGAGGGCAAGTCGGGCGACGCCGGGCTGGTGACCGCGACGCTGGTCGATGCCGCAGGGCGGCGCTTGGTGGAGCAGACAGTGCTGTTTGTGATCGAAGGCAAACGGAACCTGACGCAGCCGGTGATCACCAACCTGGTGGGCCAGGCCGACTTGGGCGCGGTGAAGCTGCCCGCGGGCATCTACACGGTGAGCGTGCGTTATGGCGGCGCGTCGTCCCATACGCCGGTGACGTCCGCCACGGGTCAACTGGTGCTGAACCCGTCTGATCCCACCGGCGGCGACGGCGAATTCGGTGGCCGCCTGTTCCTGCCCGTGATGCAGCGGTAATCCGTGAGCCTCGCGTCGCACCGGCGGCAGGGGCCGCCGCCACGTTAGCGGGCCAACGCGAAATCGAGCGCGGCGTCCAGCGGGAGGGCTTGCCCCCGGCGGCTGGCGGCATCCGCGACGTCGCCCAGCGCGGCGCGGGCGGGCGCGAGCGTTTGATCCAGCTTGGCCTGGTCGGCGGGCGGGAGCGGCGCGCCGATCACCCCGCGCAGCGCCGCCGCTGCTCCCACCAGGACCAAACTGCGCTCGGCCTCCCCTTCCAGCGCGGCTAAACACCCCAGGTCTTCCAATAGATAGGCCAGCGCCCACCGATCGCCCAGGGTGCGGTTGATGGTCAAGCTCTCGGTATAGAGCCGCCGCGCCTCGGCGTAACCGGCTTGGGCGCGCACCGCATTGCCCAGATTGTTGAGCGCATTGGCCAGCCCCCAGCGGTCGCCGATCTCGCGCTGGAGCGCGACCGCTTCCTCCAGACTGGCGCGCGCCGCGGCATAGTCGCCGCGCGCCAACAGCACATTGCCCAGGTTGTTGACCGAGTTGGCGATGGTGGCGCGGTCACCCAGGTCGCGGCGGATGGCAAGACTGCGCCGGTTCAGGTGGAGTGCGGCGTCCAGGTTGCCCTGGTATTCGGCGATGATCGCCAGGTTGCTGAGTAGGCGCGCTTCGCCGTCGCGGTCGCCCAACTGCTGGCGCAGGGCCAAGCTGGCGTTGTAGCGCGCCTCCGCCGTGGCATAGTCGCCCTGCTGCGCGGCCAGTGTGCCGCCCACATGCAGCACCTGGGCCACGCCCTGGCGGTTGTCCATCGCCGCAAAGATGATCTGGGCGCGGGTGAACTGCTCCCAGGCTTCGGCATACTTGCCCTGGAGCCGCAACAGCTCGCCGGACGCAATCCGCGACCACGCTTGGGTGCTCTGGTTGCCGGTGGCGGTCGCCAGGCTGAGCGCCTCGTCATAGCGCGCGGCGGATGCGTCCCAGCGGCCCACGAGCCGCAGCACCTCGCCCAGCTTGAGCAGGGTGTCGGCGCGGTCGGCCGCGTCGAGCAGGGGCAGCACGCGGCCATAGTAGTCGATGGCGGCGTCGTTGGCATAGGCGGCCTGCGCCGCTTCGCCCGCCCGGCGCAGATAGAGGCGTCGCTTGTCCGTCAACTCGCTGCGGTCATAGTGGAAGGCGAGCAGGTCCACAAACTGGCCCAGGCGGTCGGGATAGCTCTCCTCGATGTAAGCCCCGACTTGGGCGTGCAGTTCGGCGCGTACCACATGGAGCAAGCTTTCATAGACCACGTTCTGGGTGATGATGTGCTTGAAAGCGTGCGCCGGTTCGCCTTCACCCGTGGCGGGCGCGGTGAATTCCTGTTCGGTCAGCCGCGCCAGGTCGTCCACCACATGGCCCGGCGCGCCCAGGTCGGGGTAGACGCCCCACAGCCACGCATTGCGAAAGACACGGCCAATGACGCTCGCCACCTTGAGCGTGGTCTTTTGGCTCTCGCCCAGTTGGTCCAGACGGCTCAGGACCAATGATTGCAGGCTGGAGGGTAGCTCCAGCCGGTCCAGCGCGGCCTGGTCATCCGGGTCAATCCCGTTATAGCGGATGAAGTTGATCAACTCCTCCAGATAGAAAGGGTTGCCCTCGGCCTGCGCGACCATGCGGGCGACCAGCGCGGCGGGCGCGCCGCGTCCCTGCGCGCCGGGGAGTTGGGCCAGACGGCCGCGGGCCAATTCGGCCAAGTCGGCGGGCTGCAATTCGTCCAGCGCGATCTCCACGTAGTGGGGCAGGGCGCTGATGCGGACATCCTTGAGCCGTTCCAGTTCCAGCGGGCGATAGGCCGCCACCACGAACACGGGCAGACCGGCGATGGTCTGGCCGAGCGTCTCCAGCAAGTCATGCGACAGCGGGTCGAGCCAGTGACAGTCCTCCAGCGCGATCAACAGGGGCCGGCGCTGCGCCAGACCGGCCAGACAGTCGGCGAGCAGCCCTTCCAGCGAAGTCTTGCGCAGCTTGGCGTCAAAGGCGCGGGTGAGGGCATTGTCGGGGATGGCGAGGTTCAGCACCGCGCTCAGCAGCGGCACGCGGCGGACCAACGCCGGGTTGATGGCGGCGACGCGCTGCTCCAGTTGGCGGATTTGTTCGTCCGGCTCGCCGTCGGGGTCAACGCCCAAGAGCGCCCGCCAGATGGGCTGCCAGACCAGATAGCTGGTGTTGACCCCATACGCCTCGCATTCGCCGCCCACGCACAAGAAACCGGCCTGCTCACCCTGCCCCACGATCTCGGCGAGCAGGCGCGATTTGCCCAGCCCGGCGGCCGCCACCAGGCTGACCAGTTGGCCGCGACCCTGGCGCGCCAGGTCCATGTGTGCGCGCGCCGCCGCCAGTTCGGCCCGGCGTCCGATCAGCGGCGTGGCAAAGGCTGTCGGGGACCGGTGGCGCGCGGCGCGGCGCTGGGGGGCCTGGAGCGCAAAGACCACGGCGGGGTCAGTCTTGCCCTTGACACGGATGGGCG
This sequence comes from uncultured Litorilinea sp., assembly GCA_964372065.1. Classification (GTDB taxonomy): domain Bacteria; phylum Chloroflexota; class Anaerolineae; order Caldilineales; family Caldilineaceae; genus QEUY01. Next base: position 10,184 of record CAYJQA010000052.1, on the reverse strand, counting down.
GCAGGGCTGCCCAGACAAAGGCGTCGTCCAGCCCGCGCTGGGCGCTTTCGCTGACGAGAATCTGGCCCGGCTGCGCCGCCATCATCAGCCGCGCCGCCAGGTTCACCTCATCGCCCAACACGCCGTAGGTGCGGTGCATGGCCCCGCCGTAGGCCCCCGCGCGCATCCGGCCCTGGCTGATGCCGATCTGCACGGGGCCGATGAAGCTCAACTCGGCGGGCGGCGTGCGCAGGTCCAGGCCGGCGGCGCAGGCGCGCGTCGCGTTGTCTTCGTGGGCGATGGGCGCGCCGAAGTTGACGTAAACATAGGAACCCTTGTCGCCGATGTTGAGGTCGATCAGCGTGCCCTGATACCGTTCGAGGACGTGCTGAATCCAGCGGATGTAAGCGTCCAGCTTGCTTCCCGCGGCGGGGTCGGCGTCATAATCGATCCCGCCGAAGCGGACAAAGAGCGCCACGGTCGGGCGCAGCTCGGCTAGAAAATGGCCCATCCCGGCCCGGAGCCGCGCATAGACCGGCGGCAGCAGCCACGGGCGCACCTGGGCGTCGGTGAGCGCGGCGGGCAGCAAATCGGGCCAGGCCGCGATCGCCGCCGGCTGGGTCAAGCGCCGCGCCACGGCGAAGGCGCGGCCCTGGGCGTCCCGTCGCGTCGCGGCGATCTCCAACCGCTCGCCCAGCGCGGCCTGCACCTCGGCGGCGACAATGACTTCGCCCTTTTCGGCCAGGTGTTCGCCCGCGGCCAGCCGCACCAACGTTTCGCCGGCCAGCGCGTCGATGATGCGGATGGCGGGGTCGCCTACCAGAAAGCGCCGGGCCGGACCGGCCGCGACCC
>CAYJQA010000052.1:0-9343 GCA_964372065.1 uncultured Litorilinea sp. | reverse complement strand
GTTCAGGGGTGTGGTGATGGCCGCAAAGTCCTGCATGGCGCTCTGCATGGCAAACGCCGCGGCCGTGGCGCGGTGGCCCGTGTCGCCGCTAAACCAGCAGGTGACGGCGTCACCGGCAAACGCGATCGCGCTGCCGCCGTAGCAGTGCAGCCGGTCGATCAGCGCGTCGTAGACCAGGTTGAGATAGCGCGTCAACTCCTCGGCTCCGCGCTGGCGACCCAACTCGCGCACCAACGCCTCGGTCAGCGGCGTGAAGCCGGCGATGTCGGCAAAGAGCGCCGCGCCCTGGTCGCGATCCGGCAGCTCTGCGCCGCGCGCTAACGCTTGGCGACGGTCCATGGGGATATAGGCGAGCAAATTATGTTCCATCAAGCCGCTGCGCTACCTAGACAAAGATCAGGACGACAAGGACGAGCACCATCACGTGAAACATTTGGTCCATCCAGATGATGAGGTCGTTATAGACGGCGGAATGGGGCGGGATGCCCTTGACCACGCGCATCCACCACTGGACGGGCACGCGTGTATCGATTAGCAAGTGCGAGACGCCTACCAGCAGCGCCAACGGTAAGGGCAGCAGCCACACGAGACAGAGCGTGTGGACCGCGCTGTGGATCCACCCGGCGGGGTGGCGCAGGTTGGCCTTGTGGCAGGCCATCCAGTCGGTTTGCAGAAACCAATCGCCCACCACGTGGGCCACCAGACCCCAGATCAACACATTGGTCTGTAGTTGGGTGGGCATATACCAATCGGGCATTCCCGGCATCCTCTGTGATGGGCAACGGCAGATGGGTCATGGTGCGGTGAATTGCTGGCATTATACGGGCTGTTCGGCTCGGCGGCAATGCGCCGGTGGACAAGCGGCGAAGGTGCGGAGTAGAATAGCGGGCGTGCGTGGATTGCAGCTTAGGCGGCGCCCCTGTTCCGGCGCGGCTCTCCCCACGCTCCGCAGGCATAAGGAGTTCGCGCATGACGACCGGACAGCCCAAGTCTGCCCTTGCCATCTTTACCAACCGCAATTTCACCCTGCTCTGGCTGGCGCAACTGGTATCGTCCATGGGGACGTCGTTGACGTCGTTGGCCGCGGCCATCTATGTGTATCGGCTGACCGGTTCGGCGCTCAACGTGGGGCTGATGCTCATGGCGTCGGCCGCGCCCAGCGTCTTTGTCGGGTTGGCCGCGGGCGTGCTGGTGGACCGCATGGACCGCAAGCGCATCATGCTGGTCGCCGACGGTGTGCGCGCCGTGCTGATCCTCCTCATCCCCTTCTTGCTGCCGCAGAGCATCCTCTGGCTCTATGTGTTGATGCTGCTCACCAGCGCGGTGGGCCAGTTCTTTGAGCCGGCCCATGCCAGTGTGTTGCCCGAACTCGCCACGGAAGAGGAACTGGTCGCGGCCAACTCCGTGATCGCCGTCAGCCAGCATGGGGCCTATGTCGTCGGCTTTGCGCTGGCCGGCATCATCACCGGCAACTACCCCATCGAGTGGGTCTTTTACCTGGATGCGGCGACGTTCCTCTTCTCCGGGCTGTGCATCCTGGCGGTCAATGTGCCCAAACTGACGGTGGAAGGGCGCACGACCGTGGCCGCGGTGCTGCGTAATCTGCGCGGCGGCATCGCCGCCATTGTGGAGACGCCCATCCTGCGGTCGCTGCTCATGGTGTATGCGCCCACGTTTGCGCTGTTGGGCATGATCAACACGCTCAACCTGCCTTTTGCCGTCCAGGCGTTGGGCGCGGACGAAACCGCCTACGGCTGGCTGGAAGCGGTGGCGATTGTGGGGTTTGTGGCGGGTAGTTTCTGGATGGCGGCGCACGGAGGCCGGTTGCGCGAGGGCCAATGGCTGACTGTCAGCTTTCTCGGCATGGGCCTCGTCGGGGTGATCTATGGCACGCTGTCGTCGGTGGGGCTTGCGTTGGTGGTCGCCGCGCTCTCCGGTCTGTTCAACGCGCCGTCGGTGGTGGCGCGCAGTCTGATCATCCAGCGCAACACCCCGCGCGAAGCGCGCGGGCGCGCCTTTAGCGCCTTCTTTGTCACGCGCGACCTGGTGTTCTTGGTTGGCATGGCGTTGGCCGGCCTAGCCGACCATCTTAGCGTGCGTTCGCTCTATCTCATGGCCTCGGCGCTGACCATGCTGGCCGGGGTATGGGCGCTGGTGCTGCCGGGGTTGGGCCAGACCGCGGCCGAATGGCTGCGTGCGCTGGACTTGCTGCGCGCAGCCCCGGAGACGCCGGGCCTGACGCCGGGCCGCCCGGTCACCATTGGCGATTTCGACCGGCTGATCACCCATCAGCCCGCGCTGGGCCGCATGGATGCCCGCACGCGCAAACGGCTGATCCGCAACATGAAAGTGCGCGAGGCCACCGCGGGCGCGACCATCTTGCACAAGGGCGATGCCAGCAGCGCGGCCTATTTCATCTTGAGCGGCCGCGCGGTCGCGGGCGTCGAACACGGCGACGACTATCGCATCTTGGAAGTGATGAACCCAGGCGACTTCTTTGGCGAGATCGCGGCGCTGACCGGCGTCGCGCGCACGGCCAATGTGGTGGCCGAGGAGAACAGCACGCTCATCGAAGTCCCCGCGACGACGCTGCGCGAGATGTCCGCCGACGCCCAACTCAACCGGCTGGTCATGTCGCAGATGGCGACGCGCATGATGCGCACCCACGCGCTCGACATGCCGCGCTTCGGCGGCGTGGACCAGGGCACGCTGCGCGACCTGCGCACGCCGCCGCCGGACGACCAATAGCCGTCTGCCCCGGCGTTTGCCCTTCTCAGACGAGGAAAAACCGGTCCAGCAGCTTGGTCACAAACCAGAGCAGCACCGGCAAGATCACCGCGGTCAGCACGCCACGCACAGTCTCCTGTCGCCACGGCCAGGTAGGAATTTTCTCCAGAAGTTCCAACTCCTGGCGGAGCGCAGCCGTGGCCTGGACGGCGGGCGTCACCTCATCGAAGCGCGCTGCGTCAATTCGCCGGTGGAATTCGTCCAGGGTCGCACGCAGGCGTTGGGTCACGTCGTCGACGGCGCGTGTCTTCTGTTCGACCAGGATGCGATGCACGCCCAGAAACGGCCACACAAACGCCGCCAGGCATATCGCAATCACCGCCGCCGAGGTCGCGACCGTGAGCATGTCGGCCCCTGCATTCGGCTCACCCGCGATCCACGCATACCCGATGACAATCCAGCCCACCGCGGTGCGCGCCGTCAGCCGCGGAAACACATAGAGCGGACTTTGATGAAAGAGGCTGACGCCGGTGCAGGCCGACAAGATGCGGCTGATGGTTCGCAGTTGGTGGACGGTGTGATAGAAGAAGGAGCAAAAAGCCACGCTGATGAGCAAGCACATGGGCGTCGTATAGGCAATGGCCAAAGGTGACGTAAACACCGGGACGTCAGCCAAGAACATCCCCCGCGCGATCCCCCAGATGGTGACGCCGCCGTAGACGAGGCCCAGGCCGGTAATGACCCGCGTGGTGCGCGCCGGCAAGGTCGTCAGGCGATGGCGCAACGCGTCCGCATCGGCCTCTGCCATGTCAAGCCACGGACGAAAGCGGTCAAAGGTCTGCCCGGCGAACCGGTCCAAGTAGTGAATCAGCCCCACATAGTAGGCCCCGGACGACATGGCGACGACGTGAAACAGCGGGTAGCCGCCGTCTGCCAATACGCCGTCGCGCCACTTGATCAGCATATCAATCAGGATGAAGCCCACACCCGCGACCACATAATAGCCCCAGGCCGGTCCGGGGGCGGCGTCGATGATATAGGCCAGCCGGTCTATCCAGCTAGGCCGATAGAACGGCGTATCACGCGCAATCGCTTGTTTCGACGCCGCAAGTGTGCTCATGGCAGGGTTATCGGAACTATCGTGGGCCGCTACGTGTAGGCGCGCTAGTATAAACCAAGCGCGGTTCGCGAGCAACGCCGCCGCGGGGCCTGGGGCGAGTTTTGCCCGCACGGTAGGTGACTGTCACCTGCGTCGCCCCCAACGTGAAATGCACCCGCGGGCCTGCCCGTCAGATCAGCAGGGGAATGGCCTGATAGTTGCTGGGCACAAAGAGGCTGCCCTCGGTGACGCCCTGGGGCGCGAGCGCGCTGAGGCGGCGGCTCAACGCGGACGCGGGCTGCCGGCCATCCAGCGTGGCCTGGAACGCGGACGCCACCGCGGTCACGTCGTCGCCGCTCTCGTGGACGAACTCCAGCCGGAACTGGCGAATGCCCGCCGCCAGCCATTCGTCCAGGTGGGCGCTCGCCTCTTGCGCCTCGGCCCCAAAGACCGTATTGCGACAGCCCACGTCGGCCATGACGGGATGGGTGCGCCCGGCGGCGTCGCGCAGCGCGACCCGGTGCGTCTCGCAGGGGTGGCCGCAGTCCTTGTAGCTGGTGCCGGTGGAGAGAAAGCGGCAGAAGACGCAGTGCTCGGTGTGAAAGACGGGCAAGTGCTGGTAGGCGATGACCTCCAGTTTGTCCGGGCCGATGCGCCGCGCCAGGTCGGCGATCTGCGCCGCGTTGAGGTCGTGCGTGGGCGTGAGCCGCGTCAGGCCCAGCCGCAGGAACGTGTCGGCGCTGAGCGTGTTGGCCGCGTTCAGGCTGAAGTCGCCGATCAGCGTGGGGTGCGCCGTGTCCTGGAGCGCGTGCAGCAGCCCGCCGGAGCGCACCAGAATGTCGCATTCCAGTCGCAGCAGGAAGTTGACGATGCGCTGCTCGTTGGGCTTGAGCACGCGCGGCGCGGCCACGCGCGCCGTGATCCCCGCGGCCTGGACGCGCTCCACCGCGGGCCGCAGCCCGTAGAGGTCCAGGTAATCCAGCGTGATTGTGGCCGGTTGCAGGTCGAGGCCGGCGTCAAGCTGGTCGGGCGTCCGCACCAGCAAGTGCAGCGCGGGCGCGCCCGCGGGCCGCGTGTCCGTGTCCGGGACCTGGGCCAGCGCCGCGGCCAGCGTCGCGTCGGCGTCGTGGACCGTCACGGGCGGCGGCGTCGCTTGGATGGCGGCCAACTGCTCCACGGCTTGCCGCCGCAGGTGGTTGAGCAAAGACGCGGGGACAAAGGGCTGCCCGCTCGTCTCCAACTCCACCTGGGCCAGCGTATAGGGCGTATTGCCCAGCCGCCCCAGTTGCTCCGTGAGCGCGGCCTGGGTCAGTTCGCGGCCCTGGGCGCGCGGCAGCGGGTCGTCGGCGATGACCGTGACCTGCACGTCGGGCCGGGCGACCAGCGCCCAGGTCATCACCAACGGCGCTTGTTCGTGCGCGGCCACGTCGACCGTCACGGGCTGCTTGTGGACGGGCGCGACCGGCTGGAGATAGGGCCGCGCCAGCTTGTCGGTGTCCGGGTCGTGACTGCGCCAGACCCAGTCGCCGGGCAGGATGCGGCGCATGTCCAGCGCGCCGTTGCCAAAGCGCAGTTCCACTTGCCCCCTGGCCCGCGGGATGACCTGATAGACGCGCCCGCCTTCTTCCGGCTCTTCCGGGCTGCGCCAGCCCGCAGCGTCAAAGACCAGCCCGTCGCCCGGCTTGAGCGCCGACTCCACCGCGGCGGGCGCGAGGATCACCCCGTCGCCGGCCACGCGCACCACGCGGCCCATGAGCAGCCCGCGATGGCGCGGGGAGCGCCCGCGCACCACGGCCTGATGGTTGGTCCCGCTGATAAAATAGGCCCCCAGCCCGCGCGAATAGACCTGCTCTAGTTGTTCCTCTTCGCGGCGGGTGATGCTCAGCGGCAGCCCGGCCCACGCCTCGTCCACGGCCTGGCGATAGGCCGTGGTAGCCAGCGCCACATAGTCGGCGTCCTTATAGCGTCCCTCGATCTTGAGCGCGTGGATGCCGAGCTGTACGATGTCGGGCATCTGCTTGAGCGCGTAGAGGTCGCCGGGCGAGAGCAAATAGCGGGCGTCGCCCAGGGGGCGGTATTGGCCGTCCACCATCAGGTCATAGGGCAAGCGGCACGCCTGCGCGCACTGGCCGCGGTTGGCGCTGCGCCCGCCCCACGCCTCGGACGAGAAACACTGGCCCGAATACGAAACGCACAGTGCGCCGTGGACAAACATTTCCAGTTCCAGGTCGGTGGCGCGGCGGATGGCCGCCACCTCGTCCAGTGACAGTTCGCGGGCCAGCACAACGCGGGTCACGCCCCAGCGCCGGGCCAACTCTACGCCTTCGGCGCTGGTAATGCTCATCTGCGTGCTGCCGTGGACCGCCAGACCGGGGGCCAGCCGCCGCGCCAACTGGGCGACGGCCACATCCTGCACGATGATGGCGTCGGCCCCGGTCGCGGCGATCTCAGCCAGGCTGCGCGCCGCGTCGCCCAACTCATGGTCAAAGACCAGCGTGTTAAAGGTGATGTAGCCCTTGACCCCGCGGCGGTGCAGCGTCGCCATGACTTCGGGCAGCTCACTCAGCCCAAAGCCGACCTTGGCGCGCGCCGAAAAGTGCTTGAGGCCAAAGTAGACGGCATCCGCGCCCGCCTCGATCGCCGCGTGCAGTTGCGGCCAATAGCCGGCGGGACTCATGATTTCGGGCTTGACGGGGCGGATCGGTGCGGTCATAGGGTTGCATCCTCGGAACGGGCATCACTCAACTCGACCTTTTACTTTGCCACAGACGCGGCCTGCGCCGCAACAATGCTCGCGCCCGCGCAGCCATACACGCCTGCGAAAACCGGACTTGACAGATGCGCTCATGTCCGGTACAAACAGACCACGTTTGTTCGCCCCCAATGCCGGCATGCCATCTCCTTATGGCCGTGCCGGCGAACAGGCGCTCCTGCGTCTGCTGCTCGCCCGTTTCCGTCCGGCTCTCAGCCCACACCCTTTTCATCGCCGCCTGGGCCATTTGCCGTTCAAGACCGCTGTGGGTCCCGCGCGTCCGGCTGCGGTGGAAAGGAATCCTCATGCCTCGGAAACTCCGTGTGCGATCATCTCGCGCGACCTGGCGTCGCGCCATCGCCTGGTTGATGCTGAGCGTCGTCGCCGCGTCCACTGTGTTGTCGCCGCTGACGGCCCAGGCCCAGTTCCGTGACCCGGAACCGGTGACCGGCCAGGCGATCCAGGTCGTCACCCCGCCTGAAGTGCAGCCGGCCGGGCTGGACGACGATTTCTGGTCCAACGGAGGGGCTACGGGCTGTATTGCCCCCATCGGCGCAGCCCATCTGGCCGCGTTCGCCTTGAGCCTGATCAAGGACCCATTCGGCGTCGGCGCCTACGCCAGTCTGGTCGCCTTTGGCCTCAATATTGCGGTCAAGCAATGCGCACCCGTGGTAGTCCCGGGTGACACGGTGAAATTCCGTCCGGACGCCGGTTCGGGGAAGCCCTGTGCGGTCGATGTAAACCTGGTCAAGACCGAGGGGCGCTACAGCAATCTCCTGGGTGTGCCCATGCCCAGCCATGTGATACCGTATTTCGTGGAGGGAACAGGTCAGATCGCCTATCAGGTTTATCCAAAAGTCGGGCCGGGCGCCGGCTGGGGCGATGTCGAATCGCCCTTCATCTACCACTACAATACCATCGTGGATGTCAGTCTGCGCCGGCCGGACGGCTCGCTGCGCACGGACTGGCCAGTCGTCGAGCCGGGGCCGACCGAGTTTGGCGTGGGGGCCTATCCCTTTGTTTGGCGTGGCGCGTCACTCATCAGCGATTGGGACAAACACCCCTTCAATTGGTTGATCAGTTGGTACCCCGTGAGCAAACTCAGCCGCAGCGAACACGGGTTAGGTGTGATTATCACCTGGGTTGCGCTCAAGGTCGGCAATATCGCTCTTGCCACCAAACTCTTTGAGCAGTATCCCACCGGCGCGTACAACGACGAGTCGCAGTATGTGTACGTCTACGACACGGCCGCGCCCCAGTTCGGCGGGCTACAGCCCAAGGTTACCGTCGAGGCCGGCATCCCCGGCGGCGCGTCGCCGAATGCGAACCTGGCGCATCTGCGCCAGGGCTTCACCGTCACCGACGACTGCGACCCCACGGTCACGGTCTTGCCCCAGACCGCCCTATTTTGGCCGGTGGGCCAAGAGTCGCTGATCCGGTGGCAGGCGCAGGACAGCGGTCCCGCGCAAGGCGGCGGCGTCAACGAGACCGCAGCCGAGCAGCGCGTGCTGGTCAAGGACACGCGGCCGCCCATCTTTGCGCCGCCCATGGCCGTCGTCACCGAGACCGCCAGCGGCAACCTGACGCTGCCGCTGCAAGGGCCGCCCGTCTTCGACTTTGCCGACCTCAACCCCACCGTGGTCAACAACCAGGGCGGCAACACCACGCCCGGCGGCATCCAGTTCCCCAAGGGCAAGACCTTCGTCACTTGGACCGCCACCGACGCCGCCGGCAACCAGTCCACCGTACAGCAGTTGGTCAACGTCAAGGCCATCGGCGAGAACCGCACCCCCACGGCCAACGGCCAGACCACTGGGCTGACGACGCGCGCCTATGAACCGTACACCATCACCCTCAGCGCCGCCGATCCCGATGGCGACCCGCTCTGGTTCGACATCGTGGACCACCCCGCCGACGGCTTCTTTATCGCGCCGCTCTTTCCCTACTTTATCGAGGACTACCGCGTCGAGAAGGCCATCAGCAACGCCGAGATCCAGCAACTGTGCGACGACCTGCCGACCGGAGGCACCGACTTTCTTGATTTGCAGTTCCCCTATCAGCCCGACTATGTGGCCGTGGACGACGAGGGCAAGACCTTTGTCGTGGACCGCGGCAACATCCAGTGGCGCAATAGCACGCACGAGCAGCCCCAAATGCACCGCCGCGTCGCCCGGTTCGACGCCACCGGCGCGCCCATCGGCTTCAACGACGTCGACGACCGCATCGAAGACATCTATCTCGATAGTCGCACCGGCCGCGTCTATCTCACCTGGTACAACGGCCCCGGCGGCCCGGGCTGGGTCAACGAGTTGGACGGCAACCTGAACTCGCTGACTATGTTCCGCACCGACTATGCGGACGCCCCACCCGAGGATAACTGGATCATCCGCGAGCCACGCAACGCGGTCACCGGCCCCGGCGGCGTCCTCTACATCAGCGACCAGTCACATCTACGCGCCTACTCGTTGGAATTGGACGAGGACGACGATCCGGTGTTGTTGGGCCAGATCGCCAAGGTCAGTCTCGGCACCAACAGCATCGAAGACCTGGCGACCGACTCGGCCGGCAACCTCTATGTCTCCGATCGCGAGGCCGACCGCATCCATAAATACAGCCCTACGACCATCAACGCCGGCGGCTCCGTGACGCTCGGCCAACACCTGGGCTGGATGGGCAAATGCGATGTGGACCTGGGCGACGGCACGCAGGTCCATTGCGATGTCGCCAACCACCGCAGCATCGGCTATAGCTGCACCGACGCCACC
>CAYJQA010000051.1:1209-15776 GCA_964372065.1 uncultured Litorilinea sp. | reverse complement strand
GCGTAAGCCGGATGGTCACGACCACCGCCGTATCGCCGGTGTTGACGACCTGGGCGATGTAGGTCTGTTGTTCGCCCGCGGCCACCGGGTTGGGCAGCGCGTTGAGCGTCGCGCTGATACCCGCATTGAGATACTCGTCCGCGCCGATGTCATAGCCCTGACCGCCGGGTCGCGTCTGGCCTTCGACGTCGTTGGCGACGTTGACATTGATGGCCTGGTCAATGGCGGGGCTGTTGGCGACGATGCGGTAGTCGCCTGCGGCGGCGTCGGCGAAGAGCGGATCGACAAAGAGATTGTTGGCGTTGGCGGTCACGTTCCCGGACCAGTTGACGTCGTTGTCGTACCACAGATCGGCGCGCAGAATGGCCCGGTTGCCGGCGGCGACGCGCAGCCCGGTGGCATGTCCCACAAAGATGGTGTTGGTGACGCTCACCACGCGGTTGCTGCCCGCGACGAGCAGCCCCGCCCCCGCGCCGAGGTTGGCGACCAATGTGTTGTGGCGCACGTCAATGGCTGTGTCGGCCACGGTCAGACCGGAGCCGCCCGTAACGCCGGTGTTGGCGGCAAAGATGTTGTTGGTGACCGTGGCCGCGCCCCCGGCGACATAGACGCCGCCGCCGTCCGCGGCGCGGTTGGCGTCCAACCGATTGCGGCTAAAGACGGGTGAACCGCCTGCCAAGTAGACGCCGCCGCCGTGACCCTGGCCCAGGTTGGCCGTGTTGTCCACAAACTCATTGCCGAGCACGAGGGACCCGCCGCCCGCGACATAGAGCGCGCCGCCGTCTTGGCCCAGATTGCCGCTGAAGACGCTGTCGCGCAGTTGCACCGTGTCGGCGGCCGCGTCCAGGTAGACACCGCCGCCCGGCCCGGTCGCGCGATTGTTGGTCACGGTCGCGCCGGTCACGGTCGCCGCGCCCGCCTTGAGGTAGAGGCCGCCGCCCGCGGTCGCCGCGCCGTTGACCAGCGTGACGCCGTCCAGCGTGATGCGCGCGGCGTCGATCCAGAGGTTGCCGCCTGCGTCCGCGCCGCCGGGACCGTCACCCTGGCCCGCGGCGTCGCCGTTGATCAGCGTCAGCCCGGCCAACGTGACGCGCACGCTGCCGGCGACGACCAGGACCCGCCCGCCGTGCGCGGCGTCGAGGACGGTCGGCTGGGTGGTGGGGAGCGAGAGCTGCCAGTTTTGAGTCGAGTAGCCGCCGCGTACCGTGAGGTCCTTCGCGATGCGGGCGAGTTGGACACCGCCGTCCGCCGCGGTGACGCCCGTGCAGGTCCCCGCGACGCGGACTTCGCCGCCGCTGGGCGCGCTGTTGATGGCGTCCTGCAGCGTCGTGTACACCGGGGCCGCGCTCTGGCCCACAATGGCCGCACATGGGGAGGGTAATTCGTCCGCGCCCAATTCGGGGCCGCTGCCCTGGAAGCGGTTTTCGCCGTCCAGGTCACTGCCCGCGGCCACGTCGCCCGTGAGACCCAGACCGACAGCAGCGGACCCTGTGCTCAGGTGGAAGCCGTCGGCGGTTAACTCGGCGGCGCCGGCGATGTCGCCCGTGGCGACCACGCCGCCCGGCCCGACATAGTCGGTGAGGTTGGCGTCCCACAGCGTGGTAAAGAGATACACGGCGGCGTCCGTGTTGGCCTGGACGCCGACGCTGTGACCCGCAAAGATGGTGTTGCTGAGGATGACGGTCGCGGCGATGCCGTCCAGCGGCGCAGCGATCAACCCGCGCCCGTTGCCGGTGAAGGTGGTATGCACCAGGACCGGCGTGGAGCCGGCGGCATAGATGCCGCCGCCGTCCGGGGCCTGGTTAGCGGCGACCACGTTGCTGGCGAAGCGGCCCGTCGTGCCCGGCCCCAAATAGAGACCGCCGCCCAATTCAGCGGCTTGATTGGCCCGGACAACATTGCCGGTAAAGGCGGCGGGCGCGCTCTCTTCCAGATATAGGCCGCCGCCGTGCACGGTCGCCTGGTTGCCGCTGACGATGTTGCGGTGGAGCGTCGCGGCGCTGGCGAGCAGGAAGATGCCGCCACCGCTGTTGTTGGCGATATTGTTGCTAACGGTCACTTGCTCCAGCCGGGGGGCAGGTTGGCTCGCGCCTGCGACCGGGCCATCCAGATAGACGCCGCCGCCGTCGCCCGCATGGTTCGCCTGCACGGTGTCGCCGTTGAGCGTGGAGCCGTCCTGCTGCAAGTAGAGGCCGCCCCCGGCGAGCGGGGCCACGTTGGCGTCAAAGAGATTGCGCGTGAGCGTGGCGACGCCGCCCGTTGCATAGAGACCGCCGCCGCGGCCCTGACTCGTGCGGTTGGCGCGGACGACGTTGCCCTGGAGGTCGGCGTTGCTGCCGTTGAGGTAGAGGCCGCCGCCGTTGCGGTCGGCGGTGTTGCTGATCACGATGTTGGCGCTGAGCGCGCTGCCCCCGCTGCCCGCGAGGTACAGCCCGCCGCCGTCCACCGCGCGATTGCTGACGATGGTGTTGGTGGTAACGCCGCTGGCCGCGGCGTCCAGGTACAGCCCGCCGCCGGCAGTGATGGCCTGGTTGCTGCGGATGAGGTTGGCTTGCAGGGTCGCGCCGGTCGCGGCGGTCACATACAGCCCGCCGCCGAGCTGACCGAGGTTGTCCGTGACGGTGTTGGCGGTCAGCGTGGCCGCGGTGGACGCCAGGTAGCCGCCGCCGCCATAGGCTGCGCCGGGGTGGACGGCCTGGTTAGCCGTGATGGTGTTGCCCGTCAGCGTGGGCGCGCCGCCGCGGATGTGGACGCCGCCGCCCAGCGTCGCAACATTCCCGGCAGGCGGTGCCGCCTGCCGGGGGATGTTGTCGCGGATGGTGTTGCGTTGCAGGAGCGCGGCGGTGTCGAGCTGGCGGATCCGGCCGCCGCGCACGGCCTGGTTGCTGCTGACGGTGTTGGAGAGCACCGTCCCCGCGCCCGCGACCACGAACAGCCCGCCGCCGTCCAGTGTCGTGGCGCTGCCGTTGACGCGGAGCGTGCTTTGGCGCAGGGTCGCAAAGCTGTTGTCCAGGTAGACGCCCGCGCCGGTGATGGCGTCATTGGCCTGCACCGTGAGGGCGCTCAGGACAGGCTGACCGCCTTCCACATAGACGCCGCCGCCCCGCGTGGCGGTGTTGTCCTCCAGTGTCAGCCGTTCCACCGTGCCCCCGGCTTGGCGCAGGTAGAGCGCCGCGCCCGAATCCGCCAAGCTCTCTTCCACGACGAGGTCGCGCAGGTTGGGCGTGGCGCCGTCTACGTAGATCGCGCCGCCTGCGCCGCCTTGACCGGCCGCGCTGCCGCGGCGCAGCGTGAGATAGGCCAGGGTGGGCGAGATGGGGCCGGTGATGAAGAAGGCGCGGCCCTGCACGGCGACGTCGATCACCGTGGGGTTCTCGCTGGGGTGGGGGTCTTCCCAGTCGTTCAACGTGTAGAAACCGTCCGTGACGGCGTTGGTGTCCGTGCGCGGGAAGTAGCCGCCCTGGATGGTCAGCGTCTTATCGAGGCGAGCGTACTGCGTCGTGCTGCCCAGGCTGTTGACGCCGCTATACGCGCCGCCCGCCATCTTGATCAGGTCGCCTGTCCCGGCGGCGTCGATGGCCGTCTGGAGGCTGCCACACGGGTTACGATAATCGGTGCAGGGCGCGCTGCCCGGCCCGTTCACGGCGACATAGCGCACGGTGACCGCGGTGGCGTACTCGTCCGCGCCCAACTCGCGATTGGCCCCGATGGGGCGCGCGTGGCCGTCACGGTCGGCAAAGGCGGCATCCGTCGCGCCGACACCGTACGCGGCGGAAATCCGCTTGAGGTGGACGCCGTCGTTGCGGAAGGCCGGGTCGCCCGCAAAGTCGTTATTCTTGACGACCGACCCGCCGTTGGCCGTGCCGGTCTGGGTCTGGCCGGGCGGATACCACAGCGTACGGTCGAGGGTGATGGCCGCGACTTGCCCGCCCGCGCCGTTTTGGGCGAAGATCGCCGGCCCGCCCGCGTTGGACGCGACGATGGTATCGGTCAGGTCCAACCGGCTTTCGCCCAGCGCGACGAGCGCGGTCCCGCCCAGATTCTTGTGGACCGTGAGGTGGGGCAGGGCAAGGTTGCCGCTGCGACCGATGCGCGCCAGCAGGCCGCTGCCGCGGCTGCCTTCGTTGCTGCCGAGCAGGTTGCCGCGAAAGACGAGCGTCGCGGGGTCCAGGTTGTCCAGGAGCGCGCCGCCGCCGTCGCCTTCGGTCACGCCGCCGGGACCAACACGTGCGCCGGTGTTGGCGCGGTTGGCGGTGATGAGCGAGTTCTGGACGGTGGCCGCGCTGGCGTGGATGTAGACGCCGCCGCCCACTTGGGCGAAGTTGCCGTTGACCGCACAGCCGTCGAGCGTCGCGGGGCTGCGGTCGAAGACGATGCCGCCGCCGCCGCCTGGGGCCAGCCACAGCACAGGCGGCGCGCCGGGAACATAACGCGGGAAGCCGGTGGCCGTGTTGGCGTCGATGCGGCAGGTGGGCGCGGTCCCGCGCGGGGTGGGGTCGATGAGTTGCGCCGCGCTCTGGTTGAGGTAGAGACCACCGCCCCCGCGTGCGGTGTTGCCGGAGACGGTCACGCCGGTGAGCAGCGGGGCCGACTGGTAGACGTACAGCCCGCCCCCGGCTGCACCCGCGCTGTTGTTGCGCACGAAGCCGCCCGTGAAGGCCGCCGTGGAGGCCGAATTGAGATAAACCCCGCCGCCAATGTCCGGGCTGCTGTTGGTGGTGATGTCCACCTGGCGCAGCACGGGCGCAGCCCCGTTGATGTACAGACCGCCGCCGGCGTCCCAGCCCGCCGGACCGCCGCCCAAGCGCGCCGCGCTGCCGTTGCGGAGCACCAGCCCGTCCAGGGTGGGCGCGACTGCGTCGTTGATGTAGACCACACGGCCCAGCCCCGCCGCATCCAGATAGGTGGGCGTGGCGGCGGTGTCGCGCACTGTGAAGGCGCTGTTCCAGCCGCCCTGCACGGTGATGCTCTTGTCCAGGGTGAGAAGCTGACCCGGCCCGCCCGTGGTGTGACGGTCGCCGCACGCGCCGGAGACGCGCACGGTGTCACCCGCGGCCGCGGCGTTGACGGCCGCCTGCACGGTGGTGTAGAGCGTGCCGTTGTGCTCGGCCAGACAGCCTTGCAGCGACGCGCGCACGGCGGCGCTCTTGTCGCTGTCGCTGAAGTTGCCGGTGGACAGGGTGATGCTGGTGAGCAAGTTGACCAGACCGGCGGCGGACGGTGCGCCGGTCACAGTGGCATTGATCTGCACGGTGACGTCCGCGCCGGGGGCCAGCGTGCCCAAGTACGCCTCACAGAAGATGCCCTGACACGCGCCGGGGACCATGCTGGGGGCGGGCAGTTGGGTGGGTAGACTGGCGCGCAGGTAGACATCGCTGGCGGTGCTGCCGCTCTGATTGAGCACGCGCAGGGTGATGACCACGGTGTCGCCGGTGCGGACAAAGGCGGGTGACATGCCGGCGGACAGATAGAGACCGGCGGCGTAGTTGTGTTCGTGCGCGCCCAGGTCGGGGCCGAAACCGCGCGGGCGCACGACGCCGTTGATGTCCGTGGGGACGGCGGCGACCAGGTCGGCGCGGCCGCGGTCGAACGCAGCCGAGTCGCGGCGGATGCGATAGTCGCCGCCGGACGCGTTGGCGAAGCGCGGGTCCCCGCGCCAGGGGGCGGTCACCGTGAATGCCCCCGCGCCGGTCCAGTCAAAGGCGCGGTTGTTCCAGAGTGCGGTATCCAGCACGGCGGTGTTGCCCGCCAGGACGTTGACGCCCACATCCTGGCCGCTGACCAGGCTGTTGACCAGCGTGAGCGTAGAGAAGGCCGGGCCGCCCGCCGCGGCGATGGGTGCGGGCAGGTGGACGCCGCCCGCGGACCCCTGGGCGTCGTTGTGGCTGTTGTCGGCGATGGTCACGTGGGCGGCCCGCACGTCGCTGTTGCCGGCGTAGATGCCCGCGGCGTAGGTCGTCGTGCTGACCAATCGGTTGCGCACGACGAGGGTATTGGTCATCCCCACGCGGCTGTGGAGCGCGTAGAGGCCGCCGCCTTCGCCCCCGGCCTGGTTGCCGCGCAGTGTAGCGCCGACTAACGCGGCGGTGCTGGTGTTGAAGACCGCGCCGCCGCCCAGCCCCGTGCTGGTGTTGTCGGTCACGCTGACGCCGGTCAGGACGGCCGCAGGCGTCCCGGCGACGTAGAGACCGCCGCCTGCACCCGCCTGGTTGCTCGCCACGGTGATCCCGGTGAGCGCGAGGCTGCCGCCGTTCACAAAGAGGCCGCCGCCGCGCCCGGGTGTCGCCGCGTTGCCGGTAAAGCTGGCAGCGTTTTGGAGCACGACGCCGCTGTTGTCGGCATAGAGACCGCCGCCGTCGGCGGAGGCTGTGTTGCCGGCGAAGGGTACGCCGGTGATCACGACGGCGGGCACGCTCTCGACCGCGACCCCGCCGCCGCTGCCATCCAACGCCTTGTTGGCCGCCAGCGTGGTCCCGCTCTGGAGCGTCAGGCTGGGGCCGGTGTAATAGAGACCGCCGCCCCGGCCGGACGCTTCGTTAGTTTGGAACGCGACGCCGCCGAGCACAAGCGCCGCGCCGCTCATGTAAAGACCACCGCCTTTGCCCGTCAGCGCGCTGTTGCTCGTGAAACTGCTGCCGGTGAGGAGGGCCAGCGTTGCGCCGGACGCGTATACGCCCCCGCCGTCGCTGTATGCGGCGTTGCCGGCGAACTCGACGACGTTCAGCGTCGCCGCGCCGGTGGTCTGATACAGCCCGCCGCCGTCGCCTTCAGTCGTCAGGTTGTCCGCAAAGACGCCGCCCAAGCTCAAGGTCAAGTTGCTGGCGGTGGCGTACAGCCCGCCGCCGTCGTTCTTGGCCTTGTTTTCGCGCAACGTGACCGTGCCGGTCAGGGTGAGCGTCGCGCCGGTCAGGTAACCGCCGCCGCCGCTGCCCGCGGTCGCTTCGTTGGCCACCAGTTCCAGATCGCCAAAGTTGAACGTCCCGTTGGCGGCATAGAACGCACCGCCGGCGGTCGCCTTGTTGCCCTGAGCGAAGATGTCGAGCAAGCTGGTCCCGCTGCCGCCGGTTAGATTGAGCGCGCCGCCGTTGCCGGTCGCCTGGTTGTCTAGAAAGGCGGCGCTGCGTGAGACGCGCAACGCGCCGCCGTCCGCATAGAAGCCCGCGCCGTCGCTGCCGGCGTTGCCGATGAGGTCCAGGTTCTCGAACGAAACGGTGCTGCTGCCGGTTATGAACCCGCCGCCGCCCTGACCGGACGCGACGTTGCCCTGGAGCAGCGCGCTGCCGGTGATGACCAGCGTGCTGCCGGTGGCGTAAAGGCCCGCGCCGCTGCCGGTGCTGAGGTTGTCCTGGAGGCTGGGGCTGCTCAGGCCGACGCCGCTGCTGCCGGTGGCATACAGCCCGCCGCCGCTGCCGGTGGCGCTGTTTTCGCTCAGCGTTAGCCCGGAGATTGCCAGATTGGCGCTGCCGGCTAGATAGAGGCCGCCGCCGTTGGTGGCGGTGTTGCCGGTGGCGGTGTTGCCGGCGAGCGCGCCTTGACCGTTTTGCACATAGAGGCCGCCGCCGCTGCCTGCGCTGTTGCCGCTAAAGGTTGCGCCTTGCAGAAGCAGATTGGTCGCGCCGGTGAGGTAGCCGCCGCCGCCGCTGCCGGACGGCGCACGGTTTGCCCTGAGCGTCGCGCCGGTGACGGCCATGCCGCTGCCGCCGGTGATGTAGAAGCCGCCGCCGCTGCCGGTCGTCGTGTTGGAGAGGAATGTGCTGTTGCCAAGTTGGAAGGCGGACGCGGCGGCATAGAGACCGCCGCCGTTGGCCGCGCTGTTCTGGACGAGTTCCAGGCTGTCCAACACCGGCGCGCCGCCCGAAACGTAGATGCCGCCGCCGCTGCCGCTGGTGGCGGTATTGCCGCGGATGACCGCACTGGCGAGGGCTGCGCTGTTGCCGGTCAGATAGACGCCGCCCCCGTTGCTGGTGGCGGTGTTGTTTTGGATGACGGTGTCCGCGCCGACACTGACCCGGTTGTCGCCGGTGTAGAGACCGCCGCCGTTGGCGGCGCTGTTGGTGGTGATGGTGATGCCGCCCAACGTGACGGTCAGCGCGCCGCTCACGGCCACCCCGCCGCCGCTGCCGCCGGGCGCGCTGTTGGAGGAGACGACGGTATCGTCGCCCAGTTCCATTTGGGCTGAGCCGCCGGCATAGACGCCGCCGCCGCTGCTGGTGGCCGAGTTGTTGCGAACCGTGCTGCCGAGCAGGCTAAGCTTGGTTTGGCTGCCGGTGACGGCCACGCCGCCGCCGTTGGCCGCATTGGCGTTGTGGTGGATATCCATGTTCTCCAGCGTCACTTCCAGCGGGCCGATGCCCATGCCCTGGACGCGGACGCCGCCGCCGCTGCCGGCCGTGACTTTGAGGCCCCTGAGCGTGACCGTGGTCGGCGTGATGATAAAGCCGGCGGTGATCTGAACCGGGACGCCGCCGCCGCTGATGGTGGCGTAATAGGCGGGAAAGGTAGGCGGCTCGATGATGGGACCGAAACCCGGGACATAGCCGCCGATGAGGGTGAGTTCTTCGACAACGGTGATCGGCCCGGCATACGTGCCGCCGGCGACCCGGATGACGTCGCCGGGGTTGGCGACGGCGATGGCGCGCTGGAGGGTGGCACACGACTTGTAGGTGTAGATGTCGGGGTCGCCCTCTTCTTGACCTTCTTCAACGATGCGGGTGCAGTTGTTGTGGTCGCTGCCATTGGTCGCGTCTACCCAACGTTCGATGGTCGTCTGGGCGAGCGCGGGTGTGGCCGCCAGCAATGCCCAAGCCATCGCCAGCACGACGGCTAGACGGCGTAAGCGGGGGGCATGATGGCGGATGATTGCTGAGTAACCCACGTTGGTGTGTTGACGCATGTCCGAGTGACGCCTGTGGGCATTCGGATAGATATCGGCAGGCAGGCGGTTGGAGGCGGGGCGGATGGCGGCAAATCCCTGTCGCCGGACGCGGCCGTAGGTGCACAGCCGGCGTCGCTGGTTGCAGCTATTGTACCAGAGGTAGGCCACGCCTGTCTAAGCCAATGCAAATGCGGCTTGCACAGCGGTGAGCATTTGAGCGCCGCGCGGGGGCCGCGGTACAATGCGCGCAGGCGGGGCGTCCGGCCCCGGCAGGCGACGACCTACTCAACGCGCGCAACTGGGACTTGGCGTTTATGATGAGATGGCTGGCGACGGTACGGCTGATCATGGCGGGCTTGGCGATGTTGGTCGGGAGCGTGGTCATTCTGGTGTGTAGTCTGGTCCCGGTGCGCGTGCGCGGGGTGCGGCCGGCGAACTGGGTCGTGGTCGGGCTGGCGCGTGTGTTGTGCGGGATCTTTCGGGTGCGGGTAGTCTGCTCGTCGCCCGAACGGCTGGCCGCGGCCGCCGGTTTGGTCTTCCCCAATCACCTGTCGCTGCTGGATCCGCTGGTGCTGCTGGCCGTCGCTCCCATGCGATTTGTCAGCGCGGTGGAGGTCCTGAACTATCCGGTGATCGGCTGGATGGCGAAGACCATCGGCACGGTCTTTGTCCGGCGCAGCGACCCGGACGCGCGCAAGGCGGCTCGCACGGAGATTGCGACTGTGCTGCAAGGCGAGCCGCGGCCGCCGATTGTGCTCTTTCCGGAAGGCCGATTGGGGCCGGGACATGCGCTCTACCCGCTGCGCTATGGCGCGTTCGCCGTGGCCGCGGCGGGCAACATTCCGTATGTGCCGTGTGGGCTGCGCTACCGTCCGGTGGAGGTGGCGATCTGGCGGGGCGGGCTGGGCGAATCGCTGTGGAGCGCGGTATGGCGGTTGGCGCGGCATGGCGCGCCCGTACAGGCCGAGGTGCTGCCGCTGCCGGTGCAAGCGCCGCCGCCGGACGCCGACGCGGCGCAGATGGCGCAGCAGGCACAAGCGGCGCTGGCGAGCGTCTTGGGGTTGCCTGCCGAACCGGCGGTCCCGCCGCCGCCGCGCATGGCCTAGACGACGTCGATGCCCGCCCCCGGCACCACTTCGCCGATTTCCCAGCAAGCTTGGTTGGCCGCGGCGCACGCGTCCACAAACGCGGCGACGCCGGTCGCGGGGACGGCCGCGAGCAGCCCGCCGCTGGTCTCGGCTTCCCACAGCAGGGATCGCTGCACAGGCGTGACATGCGGGGCCAGGCGAACATGCTCGCCGTAGGCTTCGGGGTTGCGGGAACTGCCGCTGGTCAGGTAGCCCGCCTCGGCGTAAGCGGGCGCACCGGGCAGGGTGGGGACGTCGGCGGCGCGGATGCGGAGGCCCGCGCTCGCGCTGCGGCCGGACGCAATCGCCATTTCGGCGGCGTGGCCCAACAGCCCGAAGCCGGTGATATCGGTGGCGGCGACCACGCCCGCAGCCTGCGCGGCGCGCGCGGCCGCACGGTTGAGCAGCAGCATGGACGCGATGGCGGCGTCCAAGTCCCGGATGTCTAAATCGGGCTTGCCCGCGGCGCGGCGTTGCCGCCGCTGGGTGCGCGTCTCGGCGGAGCCGGTTTGCTTGGCCGCGGTGGCGATGATGCCGGTTCCCAGCGGCTTGGTGAGGAAGAGACGGTCGCCGGGCCGTGCGCCGCCCTTACGCATGATGCGGTCGGGGTGGACGATGCCGGTGACGCTCAGCCCGTAGAACGGTTCGGGGTTGCGCACCGTGTGACCCCCGGCGATGGCCGCACCCGCCTCGCGCACCTTGGCCGCGCCCCCGGCAAAGATTTGGGCCACAGTCTCGGCGGCGAGGTCGTCCGGGAAGCCGGCGATATTGAGGCAGAAGAGCACGTCGCCGCCCATGGCATAGACATCACTCATGGCGTTGGCCGCGGCGATCGCGCCGAAGGTCCACGGATCATCGACGATGGGCGTGAAAAAGTCGGTGGTCTTGATCAACGCGCGTTCGTCGTCCAACCGGAAGACGGCAGCGTCGTCGGGCTCACCCAGACCGACCAGCAAGGCGGGGTATTCGGTTGCCGGGAAGAACCCGGCCAGATGTCGCACGACCTGCGACAGCGTCCCTGCCGGGACCTTAGCCGCTCAACCGGCGCAGGCGACGCGCGCGGTCAGGCTGCGTTCTTGCTTGGTCATCGCATTCCTCGATCATAGACCCATCGGCAATCGGCGGCGGCGCAGGGCCGCACCGGCAGGATAAGGATACCGTATGGGCAGGGCGAATCGGTAATCCGGACCCCAAGCGCCCCGGCAGTCCACCAGTGTGCGAAGATGAGCGACTGATTAGAAGCTCTTCACAACGGGAGCAAGCTTCCCAACTCGAGGGGCGCCGCCGGTGCATAACTGTGCCGGGTTGCGCCGCATCACAGAAAGGCAATCGGGCGTGGACGAAGACATGGCAGGCGAGACAACAACCGAGGCCGCGGGCGAGAGCCAACGCGAAACCGTCGTCGTGACCGGCGCATCGACCGGCATCGGCTTTGCGACGACGAGCCTATTGGCGGAGCACGGCTATGAGGTGGTGGCGACGGTGCGCCGGGACGAAGATGCCGCCCGGCTGCAAGTGGAGTGCGGGCCAAACGTGCATGCGCTGCTGATGGACGTCACCGACCCGGCCTCGATTCGGGCCATGGCGCAGGCCACGCGGGAGTTGGTGGGCGAGCGCGGCGTCTTTGGCTTGGTGAACAATGCGGGTATCTCCGTGACCGGGCCGCTCATGCATGTGCGCCGCGAGGACTTGCGCCGCCAGTTCGACGTCAATGTCTTTGGCGTCCTGGATGTGACTCAGGCGCTGCTGCCGCTGATGGGCAGCGACTTCCACCTGTCCTATCCGCCGGGGCGCATCGTCAACGTCAGCTCGGTCAGCGCGCACATGACCTACCCGTTCTTGGCCCCCTATGCCGCGTCCAAGCACGCGCTGGAGGCGCTTTCCGACGGGCTGCGGCGCGAGCTGATGCTCTATGGCATCGATGTCGTGCTGATTGTGCTAGGGTCGGTGGATACGCCCATCTGGGACAAACTCGACGACGAGGCGGTAGCGCGCTACCGCCAGACCGATTTCGGCCCCAGCGTGGAAAAGATGCTGTCCACCCGCGCCAAGACCGGGCGCGAGGGGATGTCACCGGCACGCGCCGCGGCCGCGATCCTCACGGCGCTGGAAGCGCCCAAGCCCAAGGCGCGCTATTTGCTGGTCAACGACTATTGGCGGGGCTGGTTGCTTCCCCGGCTGCTGCCCACACGGTTCTTTGACGGGCTTATCGCCCAGGGGCTAGGTCTGGAGCCACCCAAGTAGCGCGCGTGCGCCACCTTCAGCACGACATTTGCCTGTCCCACCTTGACATTTGCCTGGGCGGGATGTCCGGTGCTGGGCTGTTGTGCCCAGCGCAACAGTTTTGGTATACATCGACCACAATTTGAAGGAGAGTTCACCAATGCAAGGAAAACCGCTGTACGTCGCCGTGCTGCTGGCCGCCATCATCACCGTACTCGCGGCATGCAGCACTGCGCCGTCTGCGCCCGTCGCCGCGGCCCCCACAGAGGTTTCCGCGGCCGAAGCAGCGCCCGCCGCCGCCGAGTCCGCCGCGGGCGCGACGACCTTTGTTATCGACGCCGAACGCTCCCGCGTGCGCTTTACCCTGGACGAACTGCTGCGTAACACGCCGACCACTGTCGTGGGCGAGACGAACGCGGTGGAGGGCAGCGTGAGCCTGAACCTGGACGACTACAGCACGGCGACGATCGCACCCATCCGGATCGATGGCCGCACGTTCGTCACGGACAACAATATGCGGAACGGTGCGATTCGTCGCTTTATCCTGCAGACGGACCAGGACCAGTATCAGTACATCGTCTTCACCCCGACCGCCATCGACGGGCTGCCGAGCGCAGCCGCGGTCGGCGCGCCCTTTGACCTGACCGTCGCCGGCGACCTGCAAATCCGCGACATCACCAAGCCGGTCAGCTTTGGCGTGACCGTGACGCCGGTTTCGGCGACGGAGATCGAGATCGCGGGGAAGACCGTGGTCGCCCGCGCCGATTTTGACCTCCAGATCCCCAGCGTGCCGAATGTCGCCAACGTGGAGGAAGAGGTCGAACTGGAGATCGACCTGGTGCTGGTCGCCCAGTAGGCGAGGGCGCAGCCCACACGCATCGACCCAACCGCAGCGGTTGCCGACTACCGGGAGGCCACAGGCTTGCCGGTAGTTTCTTTGTGCCCGCCGTCCGGTGATATGCTACAGCAATACCCAGATTGTCTTCTCCAAGAGGGAGCCGTGCCATGCAGCCAACCTTCGCTTTGCTTGCACCGCCGCCGCAACGGATTGCCCCCGCCGCGTCCGGTTTTACCGTCACCGCGACGACGCCCATCGAACTGATCGGCGCGGCGCAGCCGTTATTGGCGAGCGCACAGCGGCTGCAGCAGGCGCTGCAACGCCGCGGCGTCGCCGCAGCCATCTTTGCCGGGCCGCGCGCCGACACAGCCATTCGGCTAAGCATCGACCCGGCGCAGGTCAGCCGCAGCCAAGCCTACAAGCTGCTGATCGACCCGGCGGGCGTCACCCTGGTGGGCGCGGATGCCGCGGGCGCGTTCTATGGCGTATGTACGCTCTGCCAATTGGTGGACCTGGCGGGCGACGACCTGACGCTGCCGGGCGCGGTGATTCAGGATTGGCCCGATCTGCCCCAGCGCGGCATCATGTTCGACGTGACGCGCGACCGCGTGCCGACGATGGCGACGCTGTTTGAGTTGGTCGATCTGCTGGCGAGTCTCAAGGTCAACCAGCTTCAGCTTTACACCGAACATGCCTTCGCCTATCGCGGCCACGAGGTAGTTTGGCAAGACGTCAGCCCCATCACCCCGGAAGATGTCCTCCAACTCGACGCCTACTGCCGCGCCCGTCACATGGAGCTAGTGCCCAATCAGAACAGCTTTGGGCACATGCACCGCTGGCTGAAGCATGCCGCGTATCTGCCGCTGGCCGAAGCGCCGGAAGGGATCGTGCATCCGTTCTCGACGGTGCGCGAGCCGTTTAGCCTGTGCGCGGTGGACCCGGCGACGGTCGCGCTGATGGACGACCTGTACGGTCAACTGCTGCCCAACTTCAGCAGCCGCCAACTGAACGTGGGGCTGGACGAGACGTGGGATTTGGGCGAGGGACGCTCCAAACAGGCGTGTGAGGAACGCGGCAAGGGCCGCGTTTACCTCGATTACCTGCGCCAACTCCATGCGTTGTGCCAAGGCTACGGCGTGACCATGCAGTTTTGGAGCGATATTATCGTGCGCGACGAACCGGAGTTGGTCGCCGAACTGCCGCGCGATGTGATCGCGCTGGAGTGGGGGTATGAGGCCGACTATCCGTTTGCCGAACATGCGGCCTTGATCGAGGCGTCGGGCCGCAGCTTCTATGTTTGCCCCGGCACCGGCTCGTGGAACACGTTGGCAGGGCGGACGGACAACACGCTCGCCAACATCGCCAACGCGGTGCGGAACGGCTTTGCCCACGGCGCGCTCGGCGTGCTGACGACCGACTGGGGCGACAACGGCCATCCTCAGCCGCTGCCGGTGAGCTATTTGGGCTTCCTCACGGGCGCGGTGATGGGCTGGCGCGCCGACAC
>CAYJQA010000051.1:0-1199 GCA_964372065.1 uncultured Litorilinea sp. | reverse complement strand
CTGATCGTGTCGCTTGGGCGGGCTCCCGCCTAGCTGGCGCGCCGACACCGCGCAGGCCCCGGAGCAACTGGACGTGGCCGGCCTGCTGGATGCGCACGTCTTCCGCGACCGGGCGGGCGTCATGGGCCGTCTGGCGTATGACCTGGGCAACGTCTATCGCCTGCCGGGGGTCAAGGTCCATAACAGCTCCATCCTCTTTTGGCTGCTGATCTATCCCGATGGGCTGCCCGCCATGCGGTTGGGGCAGGGCGAGTTGACCGCGACCGCGCTGGAGGAAACGCTATCCGGCCTGGACGACATCCTCGCGCCGCTGGCGGACGCGCAGATGGACCGGGCCGACGCGACGCTGGTGCGCGATGAGTATGCGTGGGTGGGCGACATGCTGCGCTTTGCCTGCCGGTTGGGGCTGGAGTGGCTACCCACGGGGATTGACCGGCCGGTGAGTGCGGTCAACGCGACGGCGCGGCGGCGGCTGGCGGGCGACCTGCGCGGGCTGGTCGCGCGTCACCGGGAACTGTGGTTGGCGCGCAGCCGTCCGGGTGGGCTGAACGATGCCGTGCGCCGCCTCGAGACCACGTTGGCGCGGCTGGAGGCGTAAGGGCCGCGCCGGCGCGGCGGAGTGCGTTGACAGCGATCCGAAGCTATGCCAGAATGCTCGCCGGTGCGCCGCATGATTCCTCGCGGCGCACCGATTCCAAGCAATACAACCCTGCCCTTTGGGCCGATGGAAGCGTGTCTGCATGACAGTGCATGTTCCGGCGTGGGTGAAGCACGCGGTGTTCTATCAGGTGTTTCCCGACCGTTTTGCACGCGGCGCGGCCAGCATGACGCCGCCTGGTCTACAGTTCAAGCCGTGGGGGACGCCGCCGGCAGAGCAGGGCTTTCAGGGCGGCGATTTGCGCGGCATCGTGGAGAAGCTGGACTACCTGCAGGAGTTGGGCGTCAACGCGCTCTACCTGAACCCGATCTTTGCGTCGGCGTCCAATCATCGCTATCACACCTTTGACTATTTCGCCGTGGACCCGCTGTTGGGCGGCAACGCGGCGCTGCGTGAGTTGGTGGACGAACTGCACCGCCGCGACATGCGGATTGTGTTGGACGGTGTCTTTAACCACGCCAGCCGGGGCTTCTGGCCGTTCCATCATGTGTTGGAGAACGGCGGGAACTCACCCTATGTGGACTGGTTCTATATCCACGAC
>CAYJQA010000050.1:0-15810 GCA_964372065.1 uncultured Litorilinea sp. | reverse complement strand
ACACTCGGCTGGCGGATAATTGAGAATAGTCAAAACATTTTCAGCGAATGAACAGTATTTGATCCAGATACCCCAAATAGCTACTGCAACGCCAGCGCGGCCTGCACCGCGGCGTAGGCGTCGACCAGGCCGTAACCGGCGACGATGTTGGGCGTGGCGGTCAGGTCGGCCTGCTCCAGACAATCGGCGGAGTTGGCGACCGCCAGGCTGTCCACCAGATTGGCGGCGACGGGCGCGGCGGATTCGTCCGGCGCAACCTCGCCGGCCAGATGTCCGCGGAAGGGCTGGGCGGTAGCGGTCAGGATGGCCGTGGTGCGGTCGATGTCGCCCTTGAGGCCGGGGTTGGCCGACCATATGAGCGCGACGACGCCCGCCACGTGCGGCCCGGCCATAGAGGTGCCGGATACCGTGTTGTAGCCATCACCGGGCCAGGCCGAGAGCACATCGACGCCAGGCGCGAGCAGGTCCGGCTTGATGCGTCCGCTGCCGTCCACGGTGACGGGGCCGGCGCTGCTAAAGTCGGCCAGGTCGCCTTGGGCATCGACTGCGCCCACGCTGAGCACATCGGCGTAGATGGCGAGCGGCGCGGCGATGCTGGCGCAGGTCGGGCCGTCGTTGCCCGCCGAGGCCACCACAAAGATGCCCGCGGCCTTGAGCGCGGCCGTGGCCGGCGCGAGCGAAGCCGGGTCGCAGCCTTCGATGTCCGTGGGGCAGCCCCAAGAGTTGTTGAGCACGTCGGCGGCGCGGGCGGGATCGCCGTCGACAAAGGGGGCGCCGTTGGGCGGGAAGGGGCCCAACATGAACTGCATACAGTCCAGATAGAGCGCGGGATTGCCCAAGTCGCGGGTGAGATTGGCGCAGGCGAACCAGGTCGCGCCCGGCGCGACGCCGACCGCGTGGCCCAGCACCGTGCCCAGCGTGTGCGTGCCGTGGCCGCTGTAGTCGTCCGGGTTGGGCGAGCCATACCACGGGTCAAACCAGTTGTAGTCGTTGCCCGCAGCAGCGCCGCGATAGGCGGCGGCGAGTTCGGGATGGTCCGCGGCGACGCCGGAATCGGACTGGCCGATGACGACGCCGCTGCCGTCGACGCCCAATTCGGTGTGGACACGGTCCGCGCCGATGAGATGCAGGTTCCACAGCTGCGCGGCGGGCGTCTGGTCGTCCAGGGGCAGGCCGGGCCGGGTCAGGGTGGCGGGCCGCAGAGTGGGGTTGGGCAGGATGCGATCCACTTCGGGTCGCGTCTTGAGCCACAACTCGACCGGCCATCCCCCGTCGACGGCGAGCGCGTTGACCAGGTAATAGGGCGTGTAGGCGACGTCCATGCGGTCGAGGTCGGCGCGCAGATCGGCTTGGCTGGCGGCCGCGTGAGCAGTGAGGACGGCATAGACGGCGGCGCGGCGCGCGGCGAGGTCAGGCTCCGCCGCCACCGCGGCTAGGTCCGCCTGATCCTTGAGCACGACAAAGAGGCGGTCGCCGTGATAGCCGGGATGACCCGCGGTGAAGCCCGTGGCGGCGATCCACGCCGCGGCCAGACCCAAGACAAGTGCGCCGCCATAGGAGAGGCGTCCGCCCGGGGCAGGCGTGCGGGCCAGGCTGAGCGCGGCCAACAGCCAGGCGATCAACACGAAAAAGAAGGCCGCGACCAGATAGGCCGTCAAGAGGGGGTCCATGATGGCGAGATGGACGCCGTCGGTGTCCATGAGCGCGAGCAGGGCGGCGGCGATCACGCTGTAGGCGCGGCCGGGGACGCCCGTCGCCAGCACGGCCCAGGCGGCCGCGGGCAGCGCCAGCATGAGCAGCAGTTGGACGCCGTTGAAGCTGAGCGCGCCGGCTAGGAGCAGCACCGTCACGCCCGCGACCAAGCCGCCGGTGAAGCGGTCGCGCCGCGGCCGGCGCGGGTCGCGGCGTTGGGCGGGAATCCATCCGGCAAGCAAGACGGACCAGGTGAGATAGCCAAAGGCTGTGCCCGCGGCCAGGGCGAGCAGCACATCCAGCGGCGAACCGAACGCGCCCAGCGCCAGCCAGGGCCAGGCGAGCAGCGCCCCCACCAGCAGAGCAAGACCGGGGCCATAGACCGGCGCCGGCGGACGATACCGCACGCGGCGGCGCACCACCAACCAGTAGGCGACGGTGAGGACCGTTTGGACCAAGAGCAGCAATTGGGGCTGGGTGGACGGCAAGAGGCGCGTGGGCGCGAGCAGCAGCCCATAGCCCGCGGCCCAGGCCCACGAGACAAAGATGCCCTTGTAGCGCGGATGGGGCCAGCGCCAGGCCAGCGCCAGCACCGGCAGCCCGACGAACGCGGCCTGGAGCAGCGACGCCGTGATCCACGGGGTGGGGTCGCCGGGCTGAGCGCCAGAGGCGGCCTCCAGCCACGCGCCGGCGTGCAGGCCGAACACGGCGACGACAATCCCCAGCGCGGCCAGCGCGGTCAACAGGCGGCTGCCGTTGCGTCCGCGCAGCCGGGCGGCGAGCGGCCGCGGCGCAGGACGCGACGGGGCCGGCGGCGGCGCGGGGACAGGTGGCGGTGCGGGACTCAGGCTGGGTATGGTCGCGTCGGTCATGGTCTCGTCAGACGGTGGTGGGTGTGTTTGCGGCGTGACTATAGCATAGGGCAGGCGCTTTTGCCACTGATCGACGGCCCGCGTTGACCGCTGCGCACGCGCCTGCCCCTCCCCGCCGGACCGGGAGATTTGCTTGGGCTAGGTCTTGTGTCTATAATGACCCGCCGGTGACCCTGCCACCCAGAGGCGGGCGTTTGCCGTTTGCGCCACCGGAAACGGACGCAACCGGAGGGGCGATCTTGCTTGCTCTGTTTGAGACCGGCGCGAAATTGGCCAGAGTCCCGCGGCCTGTTCTCAATGCAATCGCAGTGTGGGGAGGGTGCATGACCACCTTCATCACCGGCGCAACGACCGATCTCGGTCGCGTGTTGGTGCGAGAGTTGGTGCAACAGGGCGAGGCGCTGCGCCTTTTGGTGCGGGCCGATAGCAATCGGTCCGGTTTGGAGTTGCCGGGGGTCGAGTTCATCCGCGGCGACATCAGCGACGCCGTCGCCATCCGCAAGGGCATGACCGGGTGCGACAAAGCCTGCCATTTGGCTGCGCTTAGCGCGCCGGCGCCCGGCGCGGATGCGGCCCGCGTGCACAGCGACGCCGCGCGGCTGGTGATGCAGGCGGCGCACGATATGCGCGTCGGGAGCGTGGTGCATGTCAGCGCCATCGGCCTCCTCTCGCCCACCGGGCCGGACGGCGAAGCCGCCGACGAAACGCACACGCTTGACCCGGCCTGGCTGAGTAAGCCGCTGCGGGCGCGCCACGCCGCCGATACGGTGGCGCGCGATTTTGCCGCCAAGGGGCTGCCGGTCAAGCTGGTCTATCCCGGTGTGGGGTATGGCTATGTGCGTGCGCCGGGCGAGGGCGGTCTGGCGGCGTGGACGCTGCTGCGGCTGGCAAACGGCGGTCAGGCGACCGTGCCCGGCAATGGGCGCACACGGCTGCCTGTGGCCTATTTCAAGGACACGGCGCAAGGCATCCGGCTGGCCCACGAACGCGGCCGCGCCGGGGAAGGCTATCTCCTGGTGGGCGAGACGCTGACCTGGCCGCAGATGTGGCTGGCGATTGCGGATGTGCTGGGCCAAGACGCGCCCACGCGCCGGACGCCGCTGTGGTGGGCGCGCCTCGTGGACGCGCTGCCGGCCGAAGTGCTGGAACTGTGCGGCCGCGACTGGTCCGTGAGCGCAGAAAAGGCGCGGCGTGAGTTGGGCTGGCGGCCGCTTTCCTTCCGCGACGGCATCGGTGAAACCTGGGAAGAATACGCCGCGGCCGGTGTGGGCAAACGGGCGGCGACACCCGCACGGGCCATGCGCCGGCTGTGATTTTCTCGCTGCAACTCTCTCTGTGGCTGCCCCGCATGGGGCATTTGTCCCCCTTTTTACCGACAAAGATACCCGTTGACGCATTCCCGCGCGTAGGGTACACTAATGGACGCCGCAACCGGGCATCCCTGCCGGGCGGCCACGGTGCGGCATTGCCGGACAAACCGTTTCCAGCGATTCCGGGCAGTGAGAGCAGCGCCGTGCGACGACACGACACGACGTAGCAAGAAGGCTGATAGCGACCATGACGCAACTGGTAAACCAGGCCCAGACAATTCCCATCGACTTGGGCACAGGCAGGACGGCCAACAAGAACCTCAAGTTTTTGATTGGCGGCGGTCTTGTGATCGCCCTGGTGGTGACGCTGATTGTCCAGGCCACCATGAGCACGGGCGCCTATTACCTGACCGTCACCGAACTCAACGCACAGCAGGCCACCCTGGTGGGCGAGCGCGTGCGGGTGAGCGGCGCGGTGGTGGCCGATTCGGAAGATTGGAATGCCCAGGAAGTGACGCTGCGTTTTGCCATTCACGACGAAAGCGGCGCGCAGTTGCCCATCGTCTTTTATGGCCCGCGCCCTGATAACTTCCAGCGCGCCGCCGAAGCCATTGTCGAAGGCCAATTGCTGGCAGACGGCAGCTTCAAGGCAGACACGCTGCTCCTCAAATGTCCGAGCCGCTACGAGGAAGACCCCGAGGAGATTTTTGTGCAGTCCAGCCGCTAGCGCGGTAGGCTGCTTGAATCCACGCACCATTACCCGCTGACGGAAGTCTTCATGCTGACCCCAAATCATTCGCACACGTCGCAGCGGGGGGCAAGGGTAGGGCAAATGCGCCCTGCCCTTCTTTTTGCCCTCCCGTCTACTTTATTCGTCCTGACTCTGTTCGCCTGGCTGTTGTGGGGCGGGCCGGATGTGTCCGCCCAAAACCTGGAGCCGTCGTCGCCGTTTGACCTCAACCGCGTCACGCCGCCGAGCGCCGCGCCGGTGGCGCGTTCGGGGCGGCTGCTCTATCAAGAGAACTGCGCGCCCTGTCATGGCGAAGGGGGCATGGGCGATGGCCCGGCCGCGGTGGAACTGCCCAGCCCGCCTACGGCCTTTGCCGACCCGGAAGCCATCTGGGAACTGAGTCCCGCCGAGTTGTTCCACACGGCCAAGTATGGGCGCATCGAGAAGATGATGCCGCCGTGGCAGAACCAGATGAGCGATGACGAAATCTGGCGCGCAGTGGCCTATGCCTGGAGCTTCCACACCAGTGCGGCAGAGGTGCAGGCGGGCCAAGACCTGTATGACCTGAGTTGCGCCGAATGTCATGGGCCGCAGGGTGCAGGCGACGGGCCGCAGGCGACCGTCGATATGAACGACTTTGGCGACCTCACGGCGGCCATGGCCCGTAGCCAGGCCGACTGGCTGGCAAACTGGCAGGCTGCCCACAATGAGATCGGCGGCGAATGGGACCGCGGCTTGCAGCGCCAAGCCCTGGAGTACATCCGCACCTTTACCTATGTCCCGGCCTGGGAGTCGAGCTACCGGCCGGGGTCGGGCGTGGTCAACGGCGTCGTCAAGCAGGGGACGGCGGATGTGGCGCTGAGCGCCGGGCTGACCGTGACGCTGGACGCCTACGTGGACTTTGAGCCGGTCGCGAACTTCACCGCCGCGGTGGACGCAGGCGGCGCGTTTACCTTTACCGATTTGGCTGTGGGCGAGGATATTGTCTATCTGGCGACGGTGGCGATGGAGGAGATCCGCTATTCCAGCCCCATCGTCAGGCTGACCGAGACTGAACCGCAGACGACGACCGACATCGTCGTCTATGCCACCACGGCGGAGCCGCCCGGCCTGCGCGTGGATCGCGCCCACTGGATTGTCGATTCACAGCCGGGCGGGCTGGTCGTGGGCCAGATACTGGCCTTTGGCATGGAGGGCGACCGCACCTTCGTCGGCAGCCAGGTGGATGGAGTGGACCTGCCCGTGACGGTGGGCCTGATGATCCCGCCCGGAGCCGAGCAAGTCACCTTTGAGAACGGCGCGGTGGGCGACCGCTTCCGTCAGGTGGGCGATGTCTACTATGACACGACGCCCATGATCCCCGGCGAAGGGACCAAGCAGATCGTCGTGCGCTATGCCCTGCCCTATGCGGATACCAGTCTCGACGTGACCCAAAGCTTCCTCTACCCGGTGACGCTGCTCAACTTGCTCATCGCGGATCTGCCTAACCTGCAGGTCGAAGTGACCGGGCTGGAGAGCGCGGGGAGCCAGGACTTCCAGGGGCGCAC
This sequence comes from uncultured Litorilinea sp., assembly GCA_964372065.1. GTDB lineage: Bacteria > Chloroflexota > Anaerolineae > Caldilineales > Caldilineaceae > QEUY01. The sequence goes on along the minus strand of CAYJQA010000050.1, from coordinate 9,659 downwards.
CTATCGCATCTGGAGCGCTGAGAACCTGGCCGCGGGTGATGTCCAACTGGCGCTGACCGGGTTGCTGGCCGCGGACGCAGTGGACCCCCGCGAGATGGGCGCGGCCACCGATGCCCAGGGCGCACCGCTGGCCGTGGCCTCCTTTGCGCCGTGGATGGCGTGGGTGAGCGGCGCGCTGGTGGTGGTGATGCTGGCGGGCGTCGTCGGCTGGGCCTGGCGCAATGGGCGCATCCAGACGGCCACACGCGGCGAAGACCTCAAGCGTCAACGGCAGGAATTGCTTCAGGAAATCGCGCGCTTGGATGACCGGCATGAGCTGGGCGAGGTCAGCGGGCAGGAGTGGGCAAGGCAGCGGGCGCAGCTCAAGGCCAGGGTGCTGATGCTGGCAAATCGCTAGGCATGACCGGCGGCATAGCCGGATGCCTGGTCATGTGACCAGGTGCGCGACTATGCCGCCATACAGTGTACATAGTAGTTGTTCCTGATAGTCTATAGCACGTCGGAATGCGCCCAAGCGGCGTGTACCCGGGAGCGCACTTTCATACCAAACGGAGTATCTCGCCGCAATCTGCGTGCAGCAGAGGGCGGCCCGACAGCCAGGGTAGCCGCGCAGCTTTGACACAAACGATGTGACGCCCTAAAATGAGTCGTGTCGTTTTTGCCCTCGCAGAGTCTACTTTGGCCGCTGTAGTCATCTAAAATGCCCCACGATTGTTGTCGTGCTCATTGTGCAGTAATAACGTTTTGATTTGTGCCGATCGGAACCGTTTTGCAGTCCGGCGGTGGTCCTCAAATGCAGCGGCTGTGGTCCCGACAGCGCATCACCAGCAGCTAGAATGGAGGCGGTATGCGACGCCTGATCTTAACCGTAGTGGTCATTGCGGCGATTGCACTCATCGCAGCCTGCGCCGGTCCGGAAGGCCCTGCGGGTCCGGTGGGCGAAGTGGGTCCGGCCGGCCCTCCGGGTCCTGCCGGTCCGGTTGGGCCGGTTGGCGAGGCCGGTCCCGCGGGTCCGAAGGGTGAGCCGGGTGTCAGTTGGGCCCCCGCCGCCTATGTGGGCGCGGAGGCCTGTGCGGAATGTCACGGCGAACTGGCCGCTAGTTATGCCGAAACCGGGCACGCCCATGCGCTGACCAAGATTGTGGACGGGGCCGCGCCGGAGTTTCCGTTCTCCGAGCTGCCCGGCGCGCCGGAAGGCTATACCTGGGATGACATTCTGTATGTCATCGGCGGCTATGGATGGATGGCGCGCTTTGTCGACCAATCGGGCAATGTGATCACGGGCGAGACGGCGCAATATAACCTGGTCAACGAAAATCTTGATTTGGGCGACAACTGGACGGCGTATCATACCGGCGAGCAGGTGCCGTTTGATTGCGCCCAGTGTCATACGACCGGCTATGTCCCCGAAGGCAATCAGGATGGCGTGGCCGGGCTGATCGGCACGTGGGCGGCAGATAACGTCGGCTGTGAACGCTGCCACGGTCCCGGCGGCAACCACGTCAACGACCCCTATTTTGTCGAGATGCCGGTGGAACGGGAAGCCGAATTGTGTGGGGAATGCCACACGCTCGGCGACCTGACCACGGTCGAGGCGTCCAACGGCTTCCTGGAGCACAACAACCAGTACGGCGAGTTGTTCACCTCCAAGAAGCGCGTGATGGAGTGCGTGGACTGTCACAACGTGCACGCAACCACCAAATATGGCAAGGGGTTGGCGATCAAGTCGGAATGCGATGTCTGTCACTTCCAGCAGGCCGAGAATCAGAAGATCACGGACCGCCGGCACGCCCAGTGTATTGATTGCCACATGCCGATGGCGACCCTGAGCGCCGTGGGCGACCCGGCGCAGCACGCCGCCGACGTGCGGACCCATCTCTTTGCCATCAACCCGCTGGCCCCCACGCAGTTGAACGAGGACGGCGACGCCTCCAATCCCTACTTAGCCTTGGAGTTCACCTGCAAGGGCTGTCACTATGAGGACGGTCGGGGCGGGGCGCTGCCGGATGAGCAGTTGGTCGAAGTGGCGACCGGGTTCCACGACCGGGAGTTGGCGGGCAGTCTGAACCGCCAGCGGTAAGTTGGTTCACGCACGCCCCGGCGTGCGTAGGCAGTGAGCTAATCCGCGGTGAGGGCGACGGTTGCCCTCACCGCCGGCGGCATCCAAGCGACCGGCTAGGTGGGATCGACGCTACCTAGCTCATGGCGCCCAGGCGCTAAACGAGACTGGTGTACCCATGCCACGGTCAAGGTGGAGATGGTACAGCCGTATCGGCGCAATGATCTTCGGCGCGCTCTTGGGCGTTGCCCTTGCCGCGGGTGTCTTTGCCCAAGACACCCTCTCGCCGGACTACGCCTGTCGCGGTTGCCATGATGAGATGGAGCGTGGGTTGACATTGCCGTCGGGTGAGGAACTGCCGCTGCGCATCGACCTCGCGGCGCTAGACGCGTCGCCGCATGGTCATGGCGGCGAGCAGACCGTCTATTGCACGAGCTGCCACGCGGGGGAGGCGCGCTATCTCTATCCGCACGCGCCCAACCCGGCCCAAACGCAGACGGAGTTCACCGCGGCGCTGGCCGACGCCTGCGCGTCGTGCCACTATCCCCATTTGCCCTTCCATGACGCGGCGACGATGACGGGCGTTCTGCCCACCTGCGGCGACTGTCATGGGAGCCATGCCATTGCCCGCGTCGAAGCGATGGGCACGGCGATGGCCCCCAACTGTCTCGCTTGCCACACGGACCAGACTCCGGCCTGGGCCGCGGAGTTCGTGGCGTCGCGCCCGGGCATGGGCGCAGGCGCGGCGGACTACGCCGGGAGCGCCCGGTGTAACGGCTGTCACGACGATCTCTACTTCACTTGGCATGACACGCTGCATGCCAACGTGGTGCGCGATCCCGCGACTGACCCGCAGGCGATCGTGGCCGACTTTACGCTGGCCGACCCCGACCTAACCTTTGGCCTGGCCGATGTGCGCTATGTCATCGGCGGCAAGTGGCGGCAGGTCTTCTTGGCCGATCGCGCGGACGTAGCCGCGACCGCTGCCATAAGCGAAACCGCCGCCGTGACTGCGACCGTCACCGTGAGCGAAACCGCCGCTGTGACTGCGACCGCCACGGTGAGCGAGACCGCCGCCCTCACCCCCACCACCGCGGCGGGGGGCGAACTGGTGCTGCTGCCCGCGCAATGGACGGTGGCGACGGGCGCGTGGGAGCCGCTCTCCGGCTATGGCGATGGTGTGGCGGGCGAGGAGTGGCTGGCGGCGTGCGCCGGGTGTCATGTCACCGGGCTGGACGCCGCGACCGGCGGCTTCACCGAGTTCGGCGTCGGCTGCGAGAGTTGTCACGGTCCGGCCGCGGCCCATGCCGCAGACCCGGAAAACGTCAAGCCCTATGCCCAGATGGACGACCAGGTATGCGGCGCTTGTCACAGCCGCGGCGAGTCGCCCGACGGGCATCCTTATCCCATCACCTACCGGCCCGGCGACGAGTTGGCCGCCCACTTTACGGCGAGCCAAGACGCCGCCGCGGTGTGGCCCGACGGCAGCGCCCGGCGCAATCATCAGCAGTATATGGATTGGAACCTGGGCAGCAGCATGGCCCAGGCCGAGGATACCGGCTGCATCACGTGCCATCAGATGCATGGCCGCGGCGCTACCGACGCCCAGTTGTTGCAGCCGGTCAACGAGTTGTGTCTAAGTTGTCATAATGAACAGCGTGCATGGGTTCGCCATACACCTTTCCACGAGAAGGCGCTGAAAGAACGCGCCTTCCTCTGCACAGATTGTCATATGCCCAAGTTGGCCTCCGGCGCGCAGGCGTTTGACCTGCACAACCACTCACTGCTGCAACCTAACCCGCAGGGAAGCGTGGACCACGGTGGTCTAGAGGCCATGCCCAACGCCTGTAACACCTGCCACATCAAGTCGGGCGAATCGCCGCAATGGGCGAATGAGATTGTGGCCTATGCGGCGGCGCAGGCGACGCCCAGCGCCGCCCGCTTCTTTGGGCCGGGGCCGACGCCGACCTCGCCGCCGCCGCCGACGCCGGTGTCGTCGGTGGGGCAGCGGGCGGAGCCTGAATTGACGCCGCCGGGCTGGTGGATTCGCTGGCTGATGTACGGCGTGGTCGTTCTGCTGGCGCTGTGGCTGGTAGTCTGGCTGGTCAATCGCGTGCGTCCGCGGAGAACCCTCGATGCCTAATCGTTTTGTCCGTTTCTTCTGGCCCGGCTCGGACTCGCCCATCCTGCGGCGTCTGCTGCCCTATCTGACATTGGCCGCGGCGGCGCTGGTGGCGTTTCTGATCGGCGGGGCGGGCTGGGAATATACCAACAGCTCGGTCTTCTGTGGCACGTCGTGCCACACCATGCCGCCGGAATATCGCGCGTATCTGGCGTCACCCCACGCCAACGTCAAGTGTGTGGAATGTCACATCGGGCGGGCGACGATTGCCACGCAGTTCTTCCGCAAGGCGCAAGACATCACCCACGTGATCCAGTTTGTGGGCGCGAGCTACGAAGTGCCCATCTATTCCAAGAAGCTGCGCCCGGCCAGCCAGGTGTGTGAACGCTGCCATACACCGACGAAATTCTCTCCCAACAGTTTCGAAACAATTAGGCACTATGTTGCGGAGGAAAATAACCGTTTGGAGGAAACGCACCTGAGCTTCAAGGTCGGCGGCGGGACTTATCGCGAAGGGCTGGGCAAGGGCATCCACTGGCATATCGAGAACCTGGTCGAGTATGTCGCCACCGACGATCCGCATCTAGAGCAAGAGATCCCGTGGGTGCGGATTACCTATGCGGACACCGGCGAAGTCAAAGAGTTTATGGATACGGAGGCCGCGCTGCCGGCGGACTTTGCCGCCCAGAACCAGGCGAATGTGAAGATCGTCGACTGTATGACGTGCCACAACCGTATCTCCCATACCTTCAGGTCGCCGGATCAAGCGATCGACGAGGCCATGGCGCGCGGCGTGATCCCCGCCGAGATCCCCTACTTCAAGCAGAACGCCATTGCGGTCATGGAGCGCACCTACCCGTCCATAGGCCATGCCAACGCGGCGCTGCGCGGGATCAAGAACTACTATGCCGATAACTGGTCCGGCTACTACGCCGCCAACCAGGTGGTAGTTGACCAGGCGGTCGAAGACGTGATCACGATGTATCAGGACATGGTCTATCCCACGATGGATGTGAGTTGGAACACCCATCCCGATAACGTGGGACACAAGGATTCGCCGGGCTGTTTCCGCTGCCATGACGGCAAGCACGTCAGCGCGGAGGGCGAGACGATCCGGATCGAGTGCAACCTGTGCCATTCGATCCCGGTCAAGACGCCGGAAGACGGCAGCACGCCGGTGATCCCCGTGACCGATGCGTTTGAGCCGGAATCGCACGTGGACACCAACTGGATTGCGCGTCACCGCTTTGAGTTTGATGCCACCTGTGAGGGGTGTCACGATGTGTCCAACCCCGGCGGGACGGACGATTCCAGCTTCTGCGCCAACAGCGCCTGCCACGCCACCGAGTGGAAGTTTGCCGGGCTGGATGCTACGAACATCGTGGCGTTGACCAATGTGCTGGCCGCCACGCTGCCGACCTATCCGGAAGCGCCGCTGACCTGGGATGGGCTGGTCGGCCCGATCGTGGCGGCGCGCTGTACGCCGTGTCACGGCGGCACCGCCGGTCTTTATTTGGATAGTTACGAAGGCGTGATGGCCGGGGGAAATTTGGGACCTGCGATCATCCCCGGCGACGCCGAAGGAAGCCTCTTAGTTCAACTGCAACGTGCGGGGCACCCCAATAGTTTGGCTCCCCGTGAACTGGAATGGATTGTACAATGGATCGACGAGGGCGCCCCCCAACTGTAGGGCGGCAGCATGTTCCCCTGGGGCTGGGCCTGTTGGCCGCCCTGGGGTTGGCCTTGTGTTTCGTTTTCTGGAGCGGTGACGCGGCGTATGCGCAAGAGCGTACACCCGACCAGGCGTGCCGGTTGTGCCACAACGATACGGACAAGATTCTGACCCTGCCGTCGCGCGAGACGCTCGACCTCAACGTGGACCTGACGGAGCTGGAAGGCTCCTTGCATGGGACGCACGCGGGCAATCAGATTTATTGTACCGACTGCCATCGCAATGAAACGCTCTATCGCTATCCGCATGAGCCAAACCCGGCGCAGGACTTGCGCGAGTTTGCGGCGGGAGTGTCGGAGAATTGCAGCAGTTGTCACACACCCATCGAGCTGCATAACCCCGGCCACTTGCAGGCGCGCAGCCAGACCGGGCTGCCGACCTGCACCGACTGCCACGGCGGGCATACCGTGGCGGCGGTGGACCCGAAGGCTGACCCCGTGGCCTTGTGCCAGGGCTGTCACCAGAGCTACGAAGACCCGCACGTGGGCGAAGTCCATGCCCAGTTGGCGGCGAGCTTTGGGCCGGACCAAGACTGCCAGATGTGTCATGGCGAGATCGCCCAGACGGAAGACGCGCAATGCAAGGCGTGTCACGGGCTGTTGGACGGCGACCTGGAATTGGGCGGAGAGGGCGAGGCCATCAACCTGCACGTGGACCCCAACTTGATCCTGGGGTCGGTGCATGGCGAGCGCACGGTCGAAGGCGTGGCCTATGCCGCGCTGCAATGCACCGACTGTCACACCGACCAGGCGCGCTACGGCTTCCCGCATCCGAAGCTGACCGAGACCACCCAGCGCGGGCTGACCATCGAGATGGAGCGCATCTGCCAGGACTGCCATCAGGAGATCTACGCCAAGCAACAGGACGGCGTCCACCAACACGCGATCGAGGCAGGCAACCTGGAGGCCGCCACCTGCGCCGATTGTCACGGCAACCATGACATCCAGGTGCCGGATGTGCCGCGCGAACGGGTGTCGGAGACCTGTTCCCAGTGCCATGCGACGATCAACGAGCAGTACAGCCAGAGCGTCCACGGCGCGGCGTTGTTGGGTGAGCAGAACCCCGACGTGCCGGTATGTACGGATTGCCACGGCGTCCACGACATTAACAGTCCCATCACAGCCGAGTTTCGGGTCAACTCGCCGACGCTGTGCGGCGGGTGTCACGCCGATGAGGAGATGATGCAGAAGTATGGCATCTCCACCAATGTGTTCAATAGCTATGTGGCGGATTTCCACGGGACGACGGTGACGCTCTTTGAGAAAAACGACCCGAACCATGAGGTCAACAAGGCGGTCTGCTATGACTGTCATGGCGTCCACAACATTCTGCCGGCGACGGACGAGAACTCGCAGGTGATCAAGGCAAACTTGCTGGCAACTTGCCAACAATGTCACCCGGACGCCAACGAGAACTTCCCGGCGTCGTGGACCAGCCACTTCGAGCCGTCGCTGGACCACAATCCGCTGGTCTATTTCATCAACATGTTCTACGCCATTCTCATCCCTGCGCTGGTGGGCGGTTTCGCGCTCTTTATCGGGTCGGATATCGTGCGGCGGGTGGTGGACAGGGTGCGTGGGAAGAAAGAGGATGCGGCATGAGCGCCCACGGCAAGACGTACATCCGGTTCACGACCATCCAGCGGATTGAGCACGCGCTGTTGCTGTCGAGCTTCACGATTCTGGCACTGACGGGGATCCCGCAGAAGTATGCGCTGCAGCCCTGGGCCGAGTGGCTGCTCAACGCGTTGGGCGGTGTCGAGTCCGTGCGGATCATCCACCGCGTGGCCGCGGTAGTGCTGATGTTGGAAACCATCTATCACGGCGGCGTGGTCACCTATCGGGTCTTGATCACCCGGGTGCGGCTGACCATGCTGCCCGGTTGGAAAGATGTGCTGGACGGGCTGCAAGCGCTCGCCTACAACTTCGGGCTGGCTAAGTCGCGCCCGGCCATGGGGCGCTACAACTTTGGCGAGAAGCTGGAGTATTGGGCGGTGATCTGGGGCACGGAGATGATGGTGGCAACGGGGTTCATGTTGTGGAACCCCATCGCCACGACCAACTTCCTGCCGGGACAGGTCATTCCGGCGGCCAAGGCGGCGCATGGCGGCGAGGCGCTGCTGGCGGTGCTCTCGATTGTGACCTGGCACGCCTATCATGTGCATGTGCGGACCTTCAACAAGAGTATGTTTACCGGGCGCATCCCGCACCACGAGATGGCCGAAGAACACGGGCTGGAGTTGGCCGAGATCGAAGCGGGCATCACCGACGCGCCCATCGCGCCGGAGGTCCTGCGCCAGCGTCAGCGCATCTTCTACCCGGTAGCGGCGGTGATTGCGCTGCTGTTGCTGACGGGGCTGTTCTTCTTCGTGACCTACGAAGAGACGGCCATCGCCACGGTGCCGCGGCAGGCGGTGGAGGTCTTTGTGACGGCCACGCCCGCGCCGGGCGACTAACGTTGCGGTTTCCGCGCCGTCTCCCTTTCGGGGCTGGCGGCGCGGTATCCACTTTTGCAGACGACGGAGGCATGGCGCTGCGCCGGTGGGCGCAGGGAAGGAGGGCGGTATCGACGAAAGAGAGTCAATAACTGGAGTGAACCACGAAGAAGCTCTTGCGAGAATCACCTTTCCCTTCGTGGAAATTCGGACTGGAGGTGTCTACCCATGCAACATCGTTTTCTTCTCGCAAGTCTGTTAGTGGTATTGGCGCTGTTCGTGGCAGTGGGGACAGCCCAAGCCGCCGCCCCCGCGCAGGAAGCGGAAACACCTGAGTTGGTGATTCCATTCATGGATGAATGGATGAACTCCCCCCACAACGACGTGGAGGCGGAAGCCTTCCTGCACTGGAACGAGGACGATCCTCAGGAAATCCCGGTGGAGTGCGCCAAGTGTCACAGCACGCCGGGCTATCTGGATTACCTCGGCGAGGATGGTTCGGAGGCCAACGTGGTCGATACGCCGCATCCGGTCGGTACGACGGTGCAGTGTGTGGCGTGCCACAACAAAACCACGTTGACCAAGACCAGCGTGATCATGCCGTCCGGCCTGGAACTCACCGGGTTGGGCGACGACTCCCGCTGCATCGAATGTCATCAAGGCCGCGAATCCACGGTCAGCGTCAATCAGATGATCGAGGAAGCCGGGGCCGAAGATGATGCGGTCAGCGAGAATGTGCGCTTCCGCAACATCCACTACTTCGCCGCCGCCGCCACCAAGTACGGCACGTTGGCGAAGGGTGGCTATGAGTATGACGGCATGACGTACGATGCGAACTTCGCCCATGTGGACGGGTACGCCACGTGCACCGGCTGTCACAACCCGCACACGCTGGAGCTGAAGGTCGAGGAGTGCGCCGCCTGCCACGAGGATGTCGCGGCGGTCGAAGACCTGCACGACGTGCGCATGGCGGGGTCCGCCGTGGACTATGACGGCGACGGCGATGTGGAGGAAGGTATCTACTTCGAGTTGGAAGGCGTGCGTGAGGCGCTCTACGCCAACATGCAGACCTATGCCGCCGAGGTGTCGGGTACGCCGTTGGTCTACGACGCGGCGACCTATCCCTACTTCCTCATCGACGCCAATGCCGACGGCGCGGTGGATGCCGGCGACACGGAAGGCTACAACGCTTGGACGCCGCGCCTGACCCGCGCTGCGTACAACTATCAGACCTCGCTCAAGGACCCGGGCGCGTACGCGCACGGCGGCAAGTACATCATCGAGTTGCTGTATGACTCGATTGCCAACCTGA